>JAGXLC010000478.1 GCA_018334875.1 Bacteroidales bacterium
ATATTATGGCCAGGACTGTGTTAAAGTGAATAAAACTGAACAAATCCTCTATAACGATCACACTTCAATTTATTTATTGATGTAGTTATTTGATTGAAATTTAAGTGTTTTTATTATACTTTAGAAAATTTTGTCTCCGTTAATCTCATGAGAAACATTCGAAATCGGTTTTAGTTAGAGTCTGTCTATAATATCCGCTGGCTGCGTTACGCTCGTTTTTCATACCAGTCGATTACATCAAGTAAACTCCTGACATTCAAAACTCGCAAGCCTTGCCAGCGAACATTCTAGACAAGACTCTTTCAAATCTCTTTGACTTTATAGACAAACACTAGTTAATGTTCTGCATAAATCTTGGTTAGTTGTTTGTCGGTTATCGGATGTTTCTTTTTTTCGGGTATTTTCTTTATTTTTTTACTCAAGGGTCTTCTGAAATCTTATAAAGGTGTTAAGGATTCTATATCGGAAGTTTTATAAAATCCTTTCCCTAACCACTTTGGTAGTAAAATGAGGGATTAAACCAATTAAAAGTAATTACCATGTCTAAAAAAGAATCTGAGGTTAAATGTCCCTATTGTGGTGTAGAATTTGACAAAGCTTTGGAAAAAATGCCTATTCCTGTTGAAGATTGTGAAAGTGGATTTTGTCAGTGTGGTTATACTGCTGAATTATTAAGATAATATATGGAGTAGGGTTCGGTATCCCAACAAAAATTTAGAATTTTTTATGATTGTTATAAATTTGAAATGAAGAATTATTATTCTATGAAAAGGTTTTTATAATGTTTTTGTTTTGATGGTTAAGTATATTTTTCCCTTCTGGGGTGTAGAGAAAATCTATTCGGTCCTTATAATATTTCTCAATATTTCTTCTTACGATTTTAAGGGTACTGTTGAGCATCTTGTTTTCTTCAGTAAACCCTTCACCAAGAACTGCAATAGCAGCCGGCAACCACCTGTCAGGGAACATACCCTCAAATTCTCCGCCCTTTTTGAATTGGTCGATTTCACCCTGTATTAGTTCCAGTGCCTTGTTTTGTCCCTCCTCATTCTGAAGAGAAAGCCCCTGTTCAGCCATGTAATTTTTAACGGCTTCCTTGTTGGGAACGATCAGAACTACGGTATAGGGGTCCTGGTTATTATGCAACATACATTGGTCAATGTAATCGGAGTGTTCTATCAATGCTTCCTCAATGGATTCCGGGCTGAACTTTTCCCCGTCATCACTGATAAGCAAGCTTTTATACCTGCCCAAAACGTAAAGAAATCCGTCTTTATCCATATATCCCAGGTCCCCTGTATAAAACCAGCCGTCTTTGATGCTTTCCCTGGTTGCCTTTTCGTTTTTCCAGTATCCTACCATGACATTTTCTCCTTTTACCACGATTTCACCCTTTTCACCTAGTGGAACCTCTTTCCCTTTCTCATCGCAAATTTTAACATCGATGTTTTTCACCAGAAAACCAGATGATCCCAGTTTATGCTTTTGGGGGGCATTGGAAGAGATGCAGGGGGAAGTCTCCGTGAGTCCATATCCCTGGAGCATAGGCATTCCGATTGCATAAAAGAAACGCTGAAGTTCGATATCCAGGAGGGCACCGCCACCGATGAAGCAATCCAGTTCACCGCCAAAGCCTTCCCGTATCTTGCTGAAAAAAAGTTTATCGTATAATTTTAACAAAGGAGTCTTCAAAGCCTGTAAACCTTTTCCCCTGTTATATCCTTCTTTATTATAGGAATAGGCTGTTTTCAATGCCCTGTTAAAAAGCTTTTCAACAATCGGTCCTTTTTCCTTGATTCCTTTCTCTATATTTTTCCTGAAGTTCTTAGCCAGGGCAGGTACACTGAGTAACAAATTTGGCTTAAGTTCTTTGATGTTTTTTGGAATGTTTTTCAATGTCTCCATTTTATTCTTGCCCACTTCAACAGCACCCATGCTCGCCCCGCTTGCTATGAAACTGTAAATACCAGCAGTGTGGGCAAAAGAATGGTCGAGAGGAAGAATAAGCAGTGTTTTATAATATTCCGGGATATCCATCAGACTCAGGGCTTGCTCCACGTTGACAGTATAATTTCGATGAGAGAGGATGATACCCTTGGGATCGGCTGTAGTACCGGAGGTGTAGCAGATATTGGCATAATCTGTAGGTTTAACCGATTGATACGTGTTCTCAAAATCCTCCGGTTTTGTTTTTAGAAAATTGACACCCTGGTTGTAAAGTTCTTCTTTTGGTAATTCCTCTTTTCCATACTTTTCCCGCGGATCAAGGTAAATGATTTTATCAAGATCGGGAAGATCATTTTTAATGGCATCAATCTTCCATGCTTGATTTCCTGACACAATGATCATCCGACTGCCCGAATGCGAAAGCCTGAACTTAAGTTCGGTGGTGGCATCCAGTTTCACGGATAAAGGTACATTGATTGCCCCTGTATACAATATTCCCAGTTCACTGATGATCCAATCTTTACGATTTTCCGATAACAGGGCTATTCTGTCGCCCTTTTTTACACCCAGGTTAATCAATCCGGCTGCGAATTGATGGACCTTCTGTTTTGTTTGGGAATAAGAGGTACTCATGTACCTACCGTTTTCTTTTTCCCAAAGAAGCGGATTTTCCGGATATCTAGCCGCATTCTTTTCAAAAAGATCTACTAGGGTTTCCATAAGCCTGAGGTTTATTCTGGATTGAATTGCTATATACTTTATTCTTAATCTTTTTTCCTGATCTTCCAGGTTCTTAATCATTTAAACAAGCGCTACCCGTCAAAATTTTTCTAATCTCCATCAATAGTCATCTGATAACGGGCATTTTGTTTTACAGCCCTTTTACTGAACAGGTCTCTGTGATATTGATTTTTAACATATGTCCGGGTCTGATCACAATAATACCGGCTGGACGGTATTCCTGAAGTACCGGTGGGAATAACTGTTCGCGAGCTGTCCCAGTTGGCCAGGGAATACACATGGCGC
>JAGXLC010000479.1 GCA_018334875.1 Bacteroidales bacterium
CCGGAAGCGAGTTTTGCATAGTTGTCAGAAATGGCAGCATGAAGCGTAAACAGTGACTGCTGAAGGTATAGTATTGAGCTTCGAAAGCGTGGAACGCCGGGGCATTAATTTTCGTGCTTGTTGGTGCTGCACCAGCATTGCGGTAAAGACAAGTAATGCTGGCCCGGCCGGAGTCTAAGGCTATATCAAAGGCAGAGCGGTTTGCATGGGAACACGGGACGCGAGACAAAAGATAAGGCGAGAAGGCGGGAGGACGAAAAACGTAGTATTGAATGGTGAGAACCTTGCTACAGGAACCCGAGACCCGAGACGCGAGACTCCAGACAAGCAACAAGCAACAAGAAACAAGAAAACGAGAAAGTTATGGGATTTAAGATAACCATTCTGAACGATAATACAGCAGGTAAGCGCACTGCGGCGGAGTACGGGCTTTCTTTTCTGGTAGAAGGGCAGGAGGGAAGCTATCTTTTCGATCCGGGGCCTTCTGATATTGCCCTGCGAAATGCAAAAGTATTGGGTATTGATCTGGAGGATGCGGTGGATACCATCGTACTGACGCACGGTCACTGGGACCATGGTAACGGTTTGGAATACTTTTCAGACAAGAAGTTGATTACCCATCCTGCTAGCTTTACAGAAAGGTACAACAGGGTTAACTGCCACTACAACGGACTGCCTTTAACCCAGGATGAAGCTGCTGAAAAGTTCACGCTTCAGTTTACCCGGGAACCTCTTGAAGTGATGTATGATCACCTGTTTCTTGGAGAAATCCCCCGTTTGAATGACTTCGAGGCAAAAGCTTCTTCTTCGGTGGATGCAAAGGGGAATGAGGATTTTATACCCGACGATTCAGCCGTGGTTGTGACTACAGAAAAGGGTGTTGTGATCATTACCGGTTGTTCGCATTCAGGAATATGTAACATCATCAATTATGCCAAAAAGATAACGGGAGAGGATCATATTCATGCGGTTATCGGAGGTTTTCATCTGAGAAAGGACGATGTGGTGCTTGACAGAACGATTGACTTTTTGAAAGAGGAGAGGATCGACTTACTTTATCCCTCGCATTGCACAGCTTTGCCGGCTCTGGCAAAAATGTACAGGGAATTTGGTATCAAACAGGTTCTGACCGGTCAGGAATACAGGTTTTAAGAGGAAGTCCCGCTTTTTTCAGTTCAAAAACAAAAAAATATTTTCCTTTTTGCAGAATTAAAAAATTATATATATTTGCATTCGCTAAACAACACTGGCAGCGTTCTTTCGTTACAAACAAATGAGTGATATAAGCGAGAATAGCTCAGTTGGTAGAGCACAACCTTGCCAAGGTTGGGGTCGCGGGTTCGAGTCCCGTTTCTCGCTCATTTTTGTGCCCAGGTGGCGGAACTGGTAGACGCGTTGGACTTAAAATCCAATGGCCATACAATGGCTGTGCGGGTTCAAGTCCCGCCCTGGGTACTTTGGTTTGCTGGAAAGGCTGGCAAATCAAGGAAAACAAAACAAAGGGGCACTAATAGGGCCAAAAAAGTATGAAAGGGTTTTGGAAGTATTTCTGAAATCCTTTTTTTAATTCTCATTGAATTTTATGAATAAAATAAGTTAAGCAGGAATATATACATTTTTATTCTTCTGCAAATTCAGGGGCGGTTTCTACGTTTTCTGAATTGTTCTCTTCCTCCATAAGATCATAGTATTGAACATTCATGTTGTTAATCTTATCATAAGGTATTATAAGATAATTCCCTGGAATATCTCTATCTTCTGTATCCCCTTTAGTGGAAAAGGTTTTCTTTGATGGGTATTTTATTATAATTCTTTCCAGTCCTCCACTCTTTTTTGATAAATAATAATTTTCAAGAATCCCTGAATATATTACGTTTCCTTCACCTATATTCATAAGTACATCAACAAAAATAAAATCTATATCTTTATGAGCACCTGGCTTTGTTTCAATGTCAAGATATTCACCTGTAAATAAATAATGCCAAGTATTAGGGAATCTTAATGCAGGAAAATAAATATCAAGGCTTAGCTTTCTAACGACTATACGAGATAGATTACCTAAAAGAATGACAAATGCCAATAAACTTATAAAATAGATTAAGATATTCGATAAATTTGAATGTATATTTTCAAAAATCAAATCTGTTACATTTGAATTGCTTCCCCCGGTTAGTAAGTAACCTATATATTTCAAATGGATGAATAAATTGAAATTTTTTTCAATTATAAGTATTGCAATACCATGTATAAGTATAGCAGGAAAGAAAGACCAGATCAGTTCATTTACTATATTTAAGGGTATGAATCTTATTGAAAATCTGGCAGTAAAATAACTCCTTCTTAAAACATAGCCGGGTAGTGAAATTAATAAAAGCAGAATTGTTACAAATGCAAAATTCATTATAATTCTTTAACTCGAATATTTTTGCTATCTTCAACTGAAATTTGTTTTGGAACATATTTGCCATTAGAAGAATCTCGCCGGATTTTTCTTAATATTTTCCTCCCTCTAGATTCATCTTTAAAGAGTTCCTTGGCATATCGACTTTGCCTTGCCTTCATAACTCACCTTATTATTTAAACTATATGTATTAATATAAACGTAAAGAATAACCCAAGTTTTTACATTTTTTCAAAAAATTCTTCATAGACAAATATATTAAAACCAATTGAATTTTCCTCAACTTTTATGAATTTTAACAAAATGCAAATTTCCACCTGGTAAAGATCGATCCTGGATGGATGTTATCAAAATCCCTGAAACCCCTTTGTTTAGAACAATTCCAAATAATCAAGCTCCCCAGAAGCCAAATTTTGAACTTTTGGAAGGTGGGTAAGCTTGTCGGGTGTCCAGCAGAAATGCCCGCTTTCACAACGGCATTGTAAAATGAAAATCGCTTCCCTTTCCCGGCTCACTTTCTACCCATATTTTACCACCGTGTACTTCAACAAATTCTTTGCAAAGGA
>JAGXLC010000480.1 GCA_018334875.1 Bacteroidales bacterium
GGTACATAAACGAAAAAAGCTTCACAATAAAATTGTGAAGCTAAGGATCTAAATGGATAATTATAAACTTATATAGGTCTATACTCGTTTAACATTTACCGCATATAACCCTTTTTCTCCCTCTTTCGGTTCAAAAGTCACTTCGTCGTCTTCCTGAATATTATCAATAACGTCTGATACATGGACGAAGTATTCACTGTCTGATTCTTTGTCTTTAATGAATCCAAATTTTTTAACTTCATTGAAAAATTTAACTGTTCCTTCTTTCATAATGTAATTTAATTAAAATGTTCCGGCGACAAATATACAGTTATTCAAGATATTGAGCAAATTTTCATGAAAAAGTTTAAAAATTTCTTTTCCTTCAAGGCCTTAATGGTTTACAGACTTCCGTTTACCAAACAGATACATGACCATTTAATTTTATTGAAATTTTGTTGGGTTTTGATCGCATGAAGAAGACAAAAAAAAATTTTTAAATTTGATAACAAAGTTCAACTCCTTACCGGGCAAGTTTTGCCAAAAAAAGCAAGAATTTGACCGGTAAGGTACTGAAGCTCCGCAAATTATTCATTATCTAAATGATGTGCCATGGACAACAGTAGAACAGTCAATACACCCGGAGAATTTGAAGATTACCTGATTCAGGGAACCAGTAACAGCTATGATTGCAGCGGGGTTACTTTTACATGTGAAATGGATTTATCGGAACGGGAATTTGAAAACGTTTATTGCCAGAATGCTGTATTTGAGAAGAAGGTATCTTTTAAAAATTCCATTTTTAAAGGAAATGCAGAATTTATAGGGGTTCAGTTTTCAAAAGCGTCTGAATTTTGGAAGACCCGGTTTATGAGATTTGCCAAATTCTGGAAGGCCAGGTTTTCGGGAAATGCTAACTTTATAGAAGCCCGGTTTCTCAGAAATGCTGACTTTTTGGAGGCTCAATTTTTAGGAAATGCAAAATTCTGGAAAGCCATTTTTTCGGAGAATGCTGATTTTATAGGTACGCGGTTTTCCAACCACGCAAATTTTTTACTGAGTCAATTTTCGGGAGATGTTAACTTTACAGAAGCCTATTTTGCTGAAACTGCTAATTTCTCAGGATCAAAACTTTCAGGCAATACCCAGTCACGATTTTTAGGAATCACGAACTTCAGGGGATCTCAGTTTTCAGGAGATGCTGAATTCTGGAAAGCCCGGTTTTTGGGAAACGTTAACTTTTCAGGTGCCGCCTTTTCCGGAATTGCTGAATTTTCCGAAGCCACGTTTTCGGGGATCACTGACTTTTCAGATACAACCTTTTTTTCAGCGGATTTTAGCAATACGGTTTTTGACCCAAATTCCCAAAGTGGGTAATCCCCAATAATACAGGAGTTGCTTTCTCCTTATTTCATCCTGGCGGTCCAGTTTTCTATTGACTTATTCTTATCAAGGATATGGACTTTACCCGTTATCTGATCCCCTTCTACACGGCCATTGTACACATACTTGGTGCCAGTAGACGGATTAACTGCTGTAAAAGCAATCCGCCTACCCGTAAGTCCGCTGTGCTCAACCTGTAATTCAACATCCCCGGCATGAATGGTAAGATCAATTTCCTGAAATTTTTGTCCGGCGGTCATCGTAAATCCTTTTTCGTTTGTTTGCCACTGCCAGTGACCTTCAACCTTTGCCGGCACAACCCAGTAATAAATATCCCTGGTTACAATTCCCAAAGGACCGTTCAGTTTCGGTCCCTTCAATTCAATACCAAGGTTGTTTAATTTTATTTGATTGTCCACCATCCAGTCGCCCATGTCGAAATCGGAAGTATCTTTTGTAATGGAACGATTCTTTATCCCACTTTTTTTCGAAAAATCCCGGTCGCTTTCTTTTACGGAATTATCTCCTGTTCCGGAACCGGACAAAAAGCCATTATCCTCTATCTTTATCCGTTTATCGGGTTTCCATTCCCCCATATCAAAATTGTGAGAGACAATTTTGGTACCCGGTTCCAGGCTATCCAGAAGTGTCGGCCGGAGTTTTAGGTTGATGGACCTCAGCAGATACATCGTGATTACATTGGCCCTGCTGAAATCGCTCTTAAATATATCTTGCTGAAGGAACATCACCTTATCCTGTACACCGGCTTGCCGGGCATTTTCTTCAGCCTCCCGGATGCGCTCAGGATCCAGATCGATCCCATGACCAAACGCTCCACGCTGAGCGGCAGCCACAACAATACGTCCGTCTCCGCAGCCCAGGTCAATTACATAATCATCAGGCCCGACATCAGAAACATTCAGCATCTTTTCCACTACACTGTGCGGTGTAGATACATAAGGAACATCCAGTTCCTGGGCATTTGCAGAGTGATATAAAAAGAACATCAGTATAAGCATCATTCCGGCTGTTCGAGAAAATATACTGCCGGGTATCAGAACCTTTACTACACTGTTGTATAATAATTGCGTGACTTGTGTTTTCATACAGGTTGGTTTTTTAATAAACTTTATGAGTAAAATTTGAACTTACAATATTACCAATAGTAATGCAAAAATTAAAAACATAACATGCATTTTTTCCTGAACCGGTTGAATCAAAATAAAATTTGCTTTTCCCATTGGCATATATTATATTTATTCCTTTGAATATTTGAACGATATTTATATTTGTCCAATCCGGTGCATGTTTTCTTATCATTTTTTTTCAAAGATGGGAAAAACGAGCTATTGGAAATTAACATTATAAAAAAATACATTATGAAAAAATTGCCTTTCAAGAGCTGGATCCTGATAATTTTTGCCGCTCTGGTAGCGGGAGGTATTTATTGGTATTATGCACATAGCGGTTCTGCCCGCAAAGCGCAGCAGATATTTGAAGAAACAGGCATTAAAGGAGGCCTGGTTGTCCATCTGGGATGTGATAACGGCAAACTCACCGCCGGTCTGCACGCCAACGACCGTTATTTGGTCCACGGCCTTGC
>JAGXLC010000481.1 GCA_018334875.1 Bacteroidales bacterium
CCCTGATGGTAATGTCCTGCTTATAATCCGGGAAAGGATCCCTGACGCGGCATCTTACCCAGATACCCAGGATAATCACAACCACGATTATTACACTCAGGCTCCGGAAAATTCGCCTTAACGCTCTGTTTTTTATTTTCATAATGATCAAGCGGATTGAAAATTTTGATGTTTGAGAATAATTCGGACCTATAAAAATACAAAATGATTGTTATCTTTACTCATTGAATTCATAAATTATAAACCACACAAAAATTGACCTGTTATGAAAACTTTCACTCATTTTGCCGTTTTAACCCTTATCTTGCTTTTCATGTCGATGGGCACAGGTATGGCACAAAAACAAAAAGTCATACTGGATACGGACATTGGCTCTGATATCGACGACGCATTTGCTGTTGCGCTGTTACTGACCAGTCCCGAATTTGAAGTGCTGGGGATTGTTACGGATTACGGCAATACGCCCAAACGGGCAAATATTGTATGCAAAATGCTTCATGAAACCGGTAATGAAGACATTCCGGTGGTGGTTGGTGAAAAAACCGATGACCACTACGATACACAGTTTCATTGGGCAGAGGGATTTGATAAGGTTACTCCAATTGAACAATCCGGTTCGGATTTTATCATTGAAAAATTGGAACAGCATCCCGATGAAATAGTTTTGTTTACGATTGGTCCAGTGACCAACATAGGCAATGTGGTAGAGAAAAACCCCGATGCCCTGAAAAAGGCCAAACATATCTATTCTATGTTCGGCTCCTTCTACATGGGCTATGGAAGGCATCCCGTTCCCAGCGCCGAATGGAATGTAAGGGCGGATGTGGATGCCTCTCAGAAAATGGCTTCGGCAGGAGCTGATATCACGTATGCCGGCCTGGATGTCACCACTTTCGTTAACCTGGAAGAAGACCGGAGGCTTGAACTCCTCATGCGCCAATCTCCCTTAACTGATGCGCTTTCCGGCCTGTATACCCTGTGGCCTTATGAGACGCCTACATTATATGATCCTGTGGCCATAGGAATGTATTTGTGGCCCGAACTGTTCAATACACGAAAAGCCCATGTGGATGTTACCGACGAGGGTTATACCGTGATTGATGAAAGCAAGGAACCCAACGCAGAAATCGGCATGTCCATCAACAAGGAGGAATTTCTGGACCGGGTTATGGAACGGCTTTTACAACAAAATATGAATGAAAGTGATTGATTAAAAAAATGGTTTGACAAAGAGTTTGACGGGAGTTTGAACGCCTGTCCGACAGCAGGCGGGTTTGATTGTTTGAATGTTGAAGAAGCTACAGCTGGCAGGAAGGGTATATTTGTCATTCAATGGTCATTCTTAGTCATTCGGTTGTATCCTTAAAAGATTATTAAAACGATCGATTATGAAAAAAAGGAAGCTCACAAAAGGTAAATCATTGTTATACCTGATTGCTTCGGTTGGCATCTTTATTTGCATTGCCGGTTTACAGGTATCTGACCAGAAAACCATTCATATTGGGAACCGGAGGGAGCTGTTTGTAGATGATTACCTTATTGATAAGATGAATGGAGCAGAGCTCCGGTTGCATCATCCGACGCCCCGGGAAGTTTGCCTGGTAACCGATGAGCCGTGGGAAGGCAACACCTGTGGGTATTTCACCATATTTCAGGATGACAGTTTATACCGCATGTACTATCGCGGATCGCATTCCGGAGAACCAGAGCACCGGGAGGTTACATGCTATGCTGAAAGCAAAGATGGCATCCACTGGAAGAAGCCTAATCTGGGTCTTCATGAATTCAATGGCTCCAAAGCAAACAACATCATCTGGGACAGCCTGGGCACCCACAACTTCACCCCCTTCAAAGACCAAAATCCCGATGCAAAACCTGAAGCAAAGTATAAGGCGCTTGCAAGAGGAAAAGAAGAAGGCCAACACGGTCTCTTCGCGTTTCAGTCACCAGACGGCATTCACTGGTCGTTGATGAGCGATGAACCGGTAATCACCAAAGGAGCGTTCGATTCACAAAACCTGGCGTTCTGGGATCCGGTAAGAAAAGAATACCGCGAGTACCACCGCGATTTTAAGGAAGGCATCCGCGATATCCGCACGGCTGCCTCAGACGACTTTTTGCATTGGAGTGATCCTCAGTGGCTGGAATATCCGGGCGCCGCAAAAGAACACCTCTACACCAACCAGATCATGCCCTATTACCGCGCTCCACATATCTTACTGGGTTTCCCCACCCGCTACCTGGGCGACCGCGGGTCCCTCACCGAAGGTTTGTTCATGTCAAGCCTGGACAGACGTACATTCAAGCGCCGGCCGGAAGCATTTATAAGGCCCGGTCTGCTTCCCGGCAAATGGCAGAACCGCAGCAACTACATCTGGTGGGGACTGGTTGAAACAGAGTCACCCTATCCTGGCGGAGCGGATCAATTGTCGCTTTATGTCAATGAAGGATATTACGAAGGCAAAAGCAGCCGCATACGGAGATACACCCTGCGGATTGACGGTTTCGTGTCGCTAAGCGCCCCTATGGAAGGTGGCGAGATGGTAACCAAACCGGTTATCTTCAGCGGAGATCAACTGGAGATCAACTTTTCTACCTCGGCAGCAGGCAGCCTGAAAGTCGAACTGCAGGATGAGAACGGCAAACCCATACCGGGCTTCACACTGGACGATTGCCCGGAGATATACGGTGATGCCATTGAACGAACGGTTGAATGGAACAGCAATGCGGATCTCAGCAAACTGGCCGGCAAGCCCGTTCGAATGCGATTTGTCCTTAAGGATGCAGACCTCTATTCATTCAGGTTTCAAGAATAACCGATAATGAATTAATTATAAAACATTAATAATCTATCCACGATGGAAAATAAGAGAAAACACCTGGAATTCATCCAAAACACCATAAATCGAATGGTTCATGGCTCTTTCTTAATGAAAAGCATTAATGTATTCATG
>JAGXLC010000482.1 GCA_018334875.1 Bacteroidales bacterium
AATGCCACCAGCGAGAGCATCACCGGCACCTCAACCAGCACGCCTACCACCGTGACCATGGCAGCGGGGGATTGCAGGCCGAACAGGGCGATAGCCACCGCCACAGCAAGCTCGAAGAAATTGCTGGCGCCGATCATGGCTGCCGGAGCCTTTACATCATGCCGTAGTTTCAGGAGCCTTCCGCCATACCAGGCAATGAAAAAGATGAAATAGCTCTGGATGACCAGTGGTATTGCTGCTAATAATATCAACATCGGCTTTTCAATGATCCGCTCTCCCTGGAAGGCAAACAGCAGCACCAGGGTGGTCAGCAGGGCAATGATGGAGACAGGCTTGAATTTGGGAAGAAACACATTGCGAAACCATTCCTCCCCCTTTCTCCATATCAGCCGTTTTTGGGTGATCACACCCGCCACCAGGGGTATGACCACGAAGATGAGAATGCTCGATAAGAGTGTTCCATAAGGTATGGTAACGTTGGTAATGCCCAGCAGGATCCCCACAATGGGTATGTAAGCCACCAGGATGATCAGGTCGTTCAGGGAAACCTGCACCAGGGTATAATTGGGATCACCATCGGTCAGGTAGCTCCACACGAAAACCATGGCCGTACAGGGCGCTGCCCCCAGCAGGATGGCCCCGGCAATGTATTCACCCGCCATATCCGGGCTGATGATAGCCGCGTAAACCTTAGAGAAGAATATCCAGGCGAAAAAGGCCATGGTAAAGGGTTTGATCAGCCAGTTCACGATCAGGGTCAGGACAATCCCTTTGGGCCGTTTTTTGATGTTTTTGATGCTCGAGAAATCCACCTGCAGCATCATGGGATAGATCATCAGCCAGATCAATACAGCTACCGGGATGTTGACCCGGAAAACTTCCATATTGCTTAACACTTCGATTCCCTGACCTCCGAAATGCCCGAGGACTATACCTGCAGCTATTCCCAGGGCAACCCAAAGGCTGAGATATTTTTCAAAAATTCCGATGCGTTTTTTTTGTTCCGTCATTTTAAAGCCTTTTTTGCTGTTATGGTTATGCTGTAAATACCGGTTTGCGATTCATTGAAGTTCTTTATTTCTTCTTTATTCAAATAACCTGCAAGTATTTCATCCGGCAGGATGATTTCTTTTTCTTTATGAATTTGTATATTCTTAAATCCGGAGTTTTCAATTATCCGGATATATTCGTCTTTGGATATGGCACCAGCTACACAACCTGCATACATCTCGGCGCTTTTCAGAAGGGATTCTGGTAAATTACCAACCGTCACCACATCTGAAATACAAAAGCTTCCACTTGGTTTCAATACCCGGAAAATTTCACTGAAAGCTTTTCTTTTGTCGGGCACAAGATTCAGCACGCAATTGCTCAGTACCTTATCCATCTTATTGGATTCAAAAGGCATGGCTTCGATGTCGCCCCTGATAAACTTCATATTGCTGTATCCCAGTTTTATAGCATTGCTGCGGGCTTTCTTAAGCATTTCTTTTGAGAAATCTATTCCATAGACAAATCCCTGCTCACCCAGAAATGAGCGGGCTACAAAGCAATCGTTGCCAGCGCCTGAGCCCAAATCAAGCACCGTATCTCCTATTTGAAGGTTGGCATGATCGGATGGAATGCCACAGCCTAAACCCAGGTCTGCGTCCTCATTGTATCCCTGCACCTCTGTATAATCATCGCTGAAAACAGAGTAATCTGTCTCTCCACAACAATCTGTTCCCCCACAGCAGGAGGATTGGTTTTTCTGTTTACTCTGGTGAGCAATCTGATCGTATTTTTGTTTTACGATCTCCTTGACGTTCTTTTGGCTGTCTTTCATATAATGATCTTTTTATCTATTGGGGTCGTATGGAACCCCCATGCTTAATATGTCCTGGTTGTGTAAGTTCGTGCATGCGGGTTTTATAAGTATTCTTTTTGCGCCGTTTCTATAAATCAGTGATCACCCTGTTTGATCTTTGTTGCATAGAGTTGTTTAAACTCCTGTTCAATCTGGTTGCGCACTTCCCTGAATTTGTTGAGAATTTCCTCCTCTGTTCCGGTGGCTGCTGCCGGGTCTTCAAAGCCCATGTGAAGCCGGTGCCTGACCTGGCCCAAAAAGGCCGGACAGGTCTCGTTGGCATGATCACAAACGGTGATCACATAGTCCCACTGAGCATCCAGGTATTGATCCACCAGGGTGGGTGTATGATCGCTGATGTCGATGCCAGCCTCCTTCATGGCTTTTACAGCATTGGGATTCACCTTCGAAGCCGGTTCCGTGCCTGCCGAACGCACCTCCAGGTTGGGATCGAACGATTGCAGAAAGCCCTGGGCCATCTGGCTGCGGGCAGAATTGCCGGTACATAAAATAAGGATTTTCATGGTTTTTGTTTTTGGGTTTTGGTTAATTGAGTTGATTGAGTAATTAAGTAATTAAGTAATTGAGTTAACTTAATTAACTTCTTCACTTAATCACAATTCAAATTCTCCCCGATATCAATATCAGCCAGCAACCGGTCCGTGGCCTGTTTGAGAGCCTCTACCCCGGCCGGGTCAAGACAATAGCTTGTTTTCCTGCCTGAAATGTGCCCCTGGATCAAGCCCGCCTTTTTGAGCTCCTGCAGGTGCTGATTCACCGTGGTCCTTCCCAGGGGTAGCTCTTTGCTGATGTCACCTGATATACAGGTCTTGGTCGCAGCCAGGTATTTCAAGATCTGGATCCTTGCCGGATGGCCCAGGGCTTTGAAAAGACCCGAGCACTGCTGCTCCTGTTGATCGAACAATTCGTTTTTTGCCAGTACCATTTTTGAATGTTTATGACGCAAATATACGTCAATATTTAAAATTTGACGTAAGAATACGTTAATTTTTTGTTAAATCATGTCCTGCCATGCAAAGCACAAATTTTAAACACCAATGATAAACCGCAGAATAACAATTCTACCAAAACAACCATACCCTCA
>JAGXLC010000483.1 GCA_018334875.1 Bacteroidales bacterium
CCCAGCAATACGAAGGCTGGCCGGTAACCATTGACCAGATGGACAATTACGGACGTGAGGCCATCGCTTATCTACCTGAAATTAATGTCTCGGGAATGGAAGATCCGGTGGTGCAGGTGATATACGAGCGAACAGGTGAGATAGCATACACCTTGAGAATCGATGGCAGCCAGTTTAAACCGAAAGTGTTTAAAGACGGCAAATACACGGTTAAAGTAGGAGAACAGCCCGATAACATGAAGACCTATACGGGCCTGGATGCCCAGGAAGACGAGGAGCAGGAGCAGGTGCTGAACGTGGAGTTTTGATGGATAATGAATGATAAACCAAATTTAATATAAATAACAAACCAGGAGAAAATCTCTGACCAAAAGCATGCTTGGAGTTGTTGTCGGTATGGTAGTCACGGCCAACTGGCTCTATACCAACAACAGGGGAAGTTGAACCAGTTGGAGACCTTTCAATCATCAGCTCGGCCAAAAAAGCCGAATATTTTGAACTGAAGGTGCTTACCGGAATCCAGCCTCACTACAAGAAAAGTTACATTGAAGTTTATGATCAGGCATATAACTTCAGAAAGTAAAAGAAATTGTTATAAGCGCTTAAATGGATATAGGGTATTTCTCCATAAATTTAGTTAAATTCTAATACATATTTCATTAACTTAGGCAACGTGAAATTTTATTAAAAATTTATTCGGAAATTGCAGTGAAAAAATTTCCTGAATTTATCCCACATAGTTATGAAAATCTCAATATAATTTATAACTTTAAAGATTGAGTTAATTTCAAAAACTTGTTGATCAGCAACTAATATAAATATTAGGTTGATGTACTATTTATAATCTTAAATTTTACACCTTATGAAACCCGCATCCAGGAACCTTCACAACAAGGCAATGAATAAAGCATGCGGGTTCCATGGCGAGTGAAGCACAAGGCTCAAATTTTGAGGTTCTATTTAATTGAATTACAAACATATAATTAAACTTTATCCGAATGAAACCACATCACCGCATTCTTCTAATTGGTGCTATCGTTATAGCCATAGCAGCCGCAGGATATTTTCTGTATACACAGTATTCCTGGTCTTATAAAGCCGCCAATATACTGGATGAAACCGGTGTGAAAGGCGGGCTGGTTGTTCATGTTGGAGCTGAGGACGGCAAATTGACTGCCGCTTTACAGGCCAACGACCGGTATATTGTTCAGGGGCTTTCCGGAAACGACAATTCGTTGGAGGAAGCCCGAAATTATATCAGGGAACAGGATCTGTATGGCGAAGTTTCTGTCGACCGATGGAATGGTACAAACCTTCCTTATGTGGATAACCTGGTTAATCTTCTGGTCATACAGGAGGATGTGCTGGAAAATCTTGCCGAGAGCGAGATGATGCGTGTGTTGGCCCCCAATGGAGTGGCTTATTTGCAACGTAACGGCGAATGGCACAAACAGGTGAAAACCAGGGAAGACGAACTTGATGATTGGACCCATTATATGCATGATCCCCAGGGTACTTTTCTTTCTAAAGACAAACAGGTAGGCCTTCCTCAGGGGATGCGATGGAACGGTGGCCCGAAATGGGCACGCAGCCACGAACAAACGGCCAGCATGCATGCCATGGTGTCTGCAAACGGCAGGATGTTCTATGTGATCGATGAAGGCCCGACAGAATCCATTCAGCTTCCTTCAAATTATGTGCTGACGGCCCGTGATGCCTTTAACGGGAAAGTGCTATGGAAAAAAGAGCTGAATGACTGGTTTAACCATCTTTATCCATTGAAAAGCGGACCCGGATGGATGCCCAGGCGCCTTGTTGCTGTCGGCGATCACGTGTATCTTTCTCCCGGAATAGGGCAGAACCTCTTGAAAATCGATGCCGCCACGGGCGAAGTCCTTCATGAATATCCCAATACTGCAACCACCTTTGAGCTGATCGTTTCTGACGGCATGGTTTATGCTGCAATAGATTCCAGCAGATCTTTCCCCGATTATTGTCAACAGGACCCCAATTGCTGGAACGAGCGTGACAGAGCCAGTGAAAAATGGGCATGGAAAAGGGAACAGGAGGATCACCTGCTTAAAGCCATTGACAAGAAAAGCGGAGAATTGTTATGGAATAAGAAGACGCCCATTACCCCGATGACCTTGGCAGCAAATGATGAAAGGGTGGTTTTTTTTGATGGAGTCAATATGGTTTCCCTTGACCCTGAAACCGGGAATAATCTGTGGGAGAATGAGGTGACTGAAATGGATCAGGTCCTGACAGGTTATTCCGGACCACGGTTGATCATGAAAAACGGGCATATTGTTTTTGCCCCCAAAGACCAGCTTTTTACTTTTTCTACAAATGACGGAGAATTGGTATGGTCGTCGGAAGACAAACCCCGTTCAGGCCATTTCAGTCTGGAAGACGTTTATGTGATTGATGATAAGGTATGGGTACTGGGCAGAGAAAACTGGGGCAGATATACTACCTATGACCTTAAAAGCGGAGAAAAGCTGGATGTTTATGAAAATCCCATCAGTTCTTTTTACATTCATCAGCGATGCTATCCGGGAAGAGCAACGGAAGATTTTCTTTTTCCCCCTATGATGGGCGTCACAGGTTTTGATATGAAAAAAGGCGAATGGGAGATCAACCATTGGGTGCGTGGCGGCTGCATATATGGAATGATGCCCGCCAATGGGCTGATTTATACTCCTCCCCATGCGTGTGCCTGTTATTACCAGTCGAAGCTGACCGGTTTCAATGCGCTTACCGATAAGATACAACCAGCGGAGAATATAACCGAGACTGAAAGGCTACAAAAAGGTCCTGCTTATGGTGAGGTGAATGCAGAGACTTACAATCCGGGTGAGTCCTGGCCTGTATACCGCCACGATAATGGAAGGAGCGGTTACATTCAAACACAGTTAACCTCCAATATTAGTAATTCCTGGAAGATAGAT
>JAGXLC010000484.1 GCA_018334875.1 Bacteroidales bacterium
ATCATAACATGGATAGCTAAACCTGTTAAGTATGTAAAAACAAAGATTTTTCAAGTTACAAATGAGAATAAAAAACAAGTTTTACCTTATTATACACGAGATCATCCTGAGGTACCAGGATTGAAAACAATTCAATTAGAAGATTATTTTGTAAAAACTGCTGATGAATTTAGCTCTGATTCCGAATTTAGATTTATTTTTATTCCTAAAGGTAAACCTGTTTTTTCCCAGGAAATTATTCATATACCAGAAATAAACAGTGTAATCCAAATGAAATAAAGATCACACAAATTTCTTTTTATTAGGACAATCTTGAACTCAAATTATCAGGAATTGTGATGTCACGATGAACCCTTATCAGGTATGCGCATCAATCTCCTCAAAGCTGGCCATGGCCACGGCAGTAGTATCGACAAAAGCCTGTGAACGCACCCACTTCACAGCCCCGCTGTAGCTGGGCTCTTCTCCCTGTTTGAATGCATGTTTGCCACCGGAACAGGTTTTCATGGCTACAACAGCAGTTCCGTTTTTATGAGCCTGCTTCATCTCTTTGATCAGGGCCTCCTGATCCCAGGACGTGCTCCAGTCACTCTGAGAATGCTGGAAACCTCCGAACGGATTAAAGGGTACCATCACAACATCATAAAACGGATCACGGTTTTGTTCCCTGAGCAGACTTACATGGTTATGGGTGGAAAATCCATGTGCCCTGATGGCTCCCTTCTCTTTCATCTCAGTTAATACTTTGCGGATGGTCTCATTCCGCATGACACCTTCATCCCCTATGCCATGAAGCAACATCACATCAATATAATCGGTCTGCAGGGCTTTCAGACTCTCTTCCAGTGAAGTCTCCATCTGTCTTCCTATCTTAGCGGCACTCGCAGAACCTCCTTCCAGGTCCACTTTCATTTTGGACTGGATGACATACCGTTCCCGTGTGCCTTTCAGGGTTTTTCCTATCATGACCTCGTTCTGGCCGTTTGCGTAACGGCGTCCCGTATCCAGAAAAGTGATTCCTTTATTGAGGGCTGCTTTGAGTACACCAGGTTCCTGTGTCCGGGCAGCACCGAAACCCAATGTGGTGACCTCAATATCGGTGTTTCCCAGTTTTTTTGATTCCGTAATGGAACCCTTACCGGAAGTCATGCCGGATAATCGCGGCATAAGCCCAATACCCAGCGCAGTTAATGATGATCGTGTTAAGAATTCTTTTCTCGTGATTTTCATATCATAAAGCGTTTTGACAACAAGGTCAGTTATTAAGAAGCTGTAAAAATATAGGATTTTTAAGAAAATTAAAAGATAAAAAACTCTTTTTTATCAATTGCTGATGTGTTTTCTGTTAACCTGGATTATTCTTACCGCAGCTTTAGCGGCAAACAAATTTCTCATAACCTGATGTTATGTATCGTTCTCAAAATTAAGCAATTTGACTTTTTTTGAACCACATACCTGCCCCGAAGCAGGCGGGGGGAACATAGGAAAGATAGGATTTCACATAGGTTTATCATTAATCAAGCAATTGAGAGGACAAATTTTCAAATAAGGTTCTTTGATTTGCTTGTTTTACTTAATGAAAAATTTTTTGTTATTCACAATATTTCTTTCTATGTGTTAGCCTATGTAAACTATGTACCTTATATGTTTGAAGTTGGAAATTTATTAATAATTATTATTCCAAACAAGTAATCATTTGCTATACTTGAGTCAGTAGAGGAGGGTTGTGCCTTATTACCCATGAAATATATTAAGCCGATGAACAGCAGACGGATGTCAATAAACCGGCTAGATCACCAAAAGACAATTATTGCTTAAGTTCTGAAAGTATATCCATAGCCATTCTGTGAATGATAACCCCGGTTTCCGGGCCAAGAGAATTGGATTCCCCATAATGTCCGCTCTCTTCTCCATAAAGGTATGGCTTCTTTTCATCCCATTGGCTTTTGGGAATGATGTAGCCCATTTCATCATTGGTCAGTCCCATAAAAAAATGATAATCTCCGGGCATGGCAGCATGTAAAGGTGGTACCTCAACCGGATCCACAGAAAAATCCTGTCCTTCAGGCGCTTCTATCCCTCCATAAACAATCTCCGGATAAATCTCACCGGGAATGGTTAAAAAGCTCGCTTCACCCAATGTAAAAGCAGCCATTTCACTTCTGTGCATTCCCCAGCCGTTGAATCCCTGTTTGATGATTCCCAGGATTGAAGCCAGTTTAAAAAGCCGGTTTTCTATGGGCAGGCTGAAAGTTTTGACCCTTAAGTTCAGGGAGGCTTTCTGTACTGTATCGGCTGAGGTTTTAAGGGTTTTCTCAACAAGCATGGCCAGTTTTTTTCCCTGTGCATCTGCCTTTTCAAAGGATGGTTTTTTGAAAGACCGGCCTGTAACCGGATCTTCTACGGTAACGTCCGGTGTAGTTGACATCAGTCCGCCAATGGCGCCGGGAATGAACATACTGGTACCCCCAAAACCTTTAAATACCAGGCTGTCTTCATGCCGAATCCCTCCTTCAAGATATTGACGCAGATAATGGGGAAAATCCGAACTGATTTGCAAATGCTTGTTCCAGGTAGTTTCGGGATGATTCCCCCAAAGCACCAGTGTACCCAGGGTAGAATCTTTCCTGCTATCAACTGCCTGCATGATTTTCAGGGCATCATCTTTTACTTCGGGAGGCCGGGTATCTTTCACCATAGAAGCTGCATCCCTTTCATTTATTGCAAATACCAGGCGGGCCGGGTGTAGATTATTATCAGCCTGAATCACAGCCTGAGCCGTTTTTTCGAGAACCTGTGACTTATAGTCTTCATTCACGCCGCTTTTCAACCGGCTTTTACCCCACAGCCCCAGTAAATCAGGCGCGGAATGGGTATGCGTTGCGGACACGGCTGTATAATCTATAGAAGCTTCGCCTGCAATTTTCTTCCGTATTCGGATTA
>JAGXLC010000485.1 GCA_018334875.1 Bacteroidales bacterium
GCTGTTGCAATAACAGAAGCATGAAGTATAACAATTCAAATCGCTATAAGCTTCATGGTTTCAAATTGTGCTTTGCTTCAGTATTTACTCGCCCTTAGATGCCTCCAACCTTTCTATCTATATTTATTTTGTTTTTTCGCTCTTGCATGCTGTCGTTCCGGTCGTTCTTTCGTGCTGTCATGCCATCCTGTTGTCGTATCGTCGGTCTTTTTCATCCAATCAATCAATCAATCAACCAATCAACCAATCAATCATCCAATCAACCAATCAATCATCCAATCAACCAATCAATCATCCAATCAACCAATCAATTATTCCCCAAAATCGCAGCGCCCCTTAACATAAAAAGCATACCTAGCTTAAACTAATGTGGTTTGCGAGCAACCCATTCGATGGCATTGGACAAAAGCCTGCGGAAATTTTTGTCCTGATAAGCTTTATGATCGTGGCCAAATAAAAGGTAGACGATCCTTGAATTGTTGTACTTGTTTGTCCATGCTACTTTTTCGGCACATTGGGGATGATCTGTGGTAAGCAGGGTATTCACAAATGATCTCACTCTTAGATTGGAATACCCTTCGTCTAAAATGGTGAAATCATTCATGTTTTTTGTTACCGGGTGATCGGGATCCAAAACCGAGACTTCCATTTTGATATCATGTTTGAAATCTGATGCCAGGGCCGGATCATCATCTACGTAACCCTGTTGTAGATAGCGGCCACCGAGGATTTTTTCAAATTCATCCCATTCCTGATAGGATACCAGTGAGTGATGCAGAAATACGAGACCAATACCCTGTTTGGTCAGATTTACGAAAGCCTCTTTTTGATCATCAGTAATATCCTGCCACATATCGTAGAAAACCACGGCATCGTATTCTTTAAACCTGCCATTCTCCATAGCCTCATTGGCCTCAGGCTGACCGAGCATATCCACATCCAGATTGTCATTTTGGGCAAACATGTTTTCAAAGGCAGTTGTGTCATAGGCATGGCCTCCGGTAACCACCAATATAGTTGTTGACTCGGACATATGGGAATTGCCGGCTGATATCAGGGGCAGCCATACCATCAATGCGATATAAAAGATTATTGAAAGACTTTTCATCGTGTTTTATTTTTTCAATTCAGCCGTTAAATATAATAAATTCTAATCGATATATCCTTCAGGAATAATTCTTGACTTATTCGGGTTAAAGGTTATTGATGTATCCGGTATATTCATCAGCCATTGTTTTCCATTTGTCGCCGGTAATTTTCTCAAAATCTTTTTGGAATGCATCTTCATCGCTAACAAATAATTGGTTGACTTTTTCAACGCCATAGGTGCGGACCAGATAACGTACAAACACCCCGGCATTGGGATAATAAACGGATTCCTCATTGGTGCTTTCCTTGAGCAGTTCGCTGGTTTTCATGATTTTGTCCGGCTGATCGTCTCTGTATTTCCGGATGATATCGTCAATTGCATAACCGCCGTAATCTCCGTCGAGCCATACGGCATACCCTTCACTCATCATTTTGGTAGGTGGATAGCCCAAAGTACGATGCGTTATGACATGAACCAGTTCGTGAGCCCCCAGCGGCGGGTTTTTCTTTTGATACTGGTCTGTTAATTTCCGCCTGTCAGGAAGATAGGTATAATAGAAACTATTCAGCTTGGGTATGGCATGTCCGCCTCCGTCTGTACCTATCAGGCTTTTTCCTTCATCTTTGTTGTAAATATAGATCAGCACCTTATCGCTGAATGATCTTTGAATGCTGTCCTGTATGGCATGGTAATAGTAATTTTGATTCTCCAGCATGGTCTGAACGGCATTTTCATCCGGTGAAGGTGAAGCGGAGAATCCTTCAGGCCGGTAATGTATCACGATATTTTCGGATTCCATCTCTTCCCATTCTTTCTGGAGACTGACATCAACGAAAAAATCGGTGCAGGACGATAAACCTATAAGGACCAGGAGAGCAATGCTCCGGATATGAAAACCCAAACGGGGTATCTTGCTTTTTATACGGAAGGGGTGTTTTGTCTTGCCTGTTTCCATGATATTGAATTAAAAACGGTACATGATATAGTAAT
Source organism: Bacteroidales bacterium (assembly GCA_018334875.1). Lineage (NCBI taxonomy): Bacteria > Pseudomonadati > Bacteroidota > Bacteroidia > Bacteroidales > Bacteroidales bacterium. The sequence continues at coordinate 2,081 of JAGXLC010000485.1, forward strand.
GAAACAGTCGGTCCAGCTTAAAGTGCATTACCCTGTTTGCATAAAATGCAGGCTTCGGACTGGCAAAACCTATAAGGTCGTTCTTGACAGCTCCCAACCGGAGGGTGCCTTTTTCAGGCAATTGCCACGATACACCCAGCTTAAAGAGGGTTTGATAGTAGAACCCGCTATAACCTGAGGATAGAACAGATTCACCGTTTACATCGTAAGTTTGTAATTTACCATAGTTGCTATAGGGCAAGTAAAACCGTGCGTCGAAGCTGCCTTCGATGATCCAGTTTGGTAACAGATCGTAATTGAGTTGTAAGGCTGGTCCGATATATAGGTTGATATCTTCTGTTCTTTCCATCCTGCCTGAAAGATAATGCAGTTCCCGGTTTTCATAGAGCAACCCGCTGGTTAGTCCATGGTTTGCACTGAGTCCTTTCCATTGAAAAAAAGGGAATATCAGATGGTAATCCAGTCCGGAACGAAAATAGGTTTGACTCTTCCGTTGAAGCAAATGATTTCTGTCTTTCCCGTTATCCGAATCGAGTGAAGAGGGAAGACTTACAGTCATTTTAACATTATGAAGGGCTTTAGGTCTGTTGATGCGATGTGATATGCCCAGGGCAAAAGATTGGGATTCAATTACCGGATACCCGGCTTTTATCGGAGTAGCGGGTTTTTGCTGGCTAAAGGAATGATAATTCCACCATTCGGCGGAAACAGCCCATGATGCATCTTCTGTATTTTCTCCGGCTGACTCCTGCGCCCATACAGCAGGCTGTGACAAGAATATAACAAGAACCATCAATATCTTTGTTGCATGGGTGCGGCTCATCTTCTTTTTTTAAAGGGTATAAAAGTAATAAAGAATTGT
>JAGXLC010000486.1 GCA_018334875.1 Bacteroidales bacterium
GTAACTTTCCCCGATGGGAATGTTCTGCTCGTTGATGAAAAGCCGGTTCTTTCCTATGACATCAATCTTATCGATCGCAACCACATAGGACTTATGGATGCGGATGAAGTTCTCCTGAGGGAGCACTGTGCTGATGTGGTTGAAGCTTTGAATGGTATAGAGCGTTTCGTCGCGGGTTTTTATGACCAGGTAATTGTTCATGCCTTTGATGTAATAGATGTCGTCAAAGGATAATTTTTGCATCCGGTATTTGGTCTTGATAAAAATAAAATCTTTGTTTTTTTGACCTGATTTTTGATTGGCTGAGCCTTCATCGGGATAGGAACGTGGCTGCAGCCGGAATACCTTGTCCACAGCTTTGACGAATCTTTTGAAGGAGATGGGTTTTTGCAGATAATCTGCTGCCTGCAGCTCAAAGGCTTTCAGGGCATAGTGATCATATGCCGTAGTAAAGATAAAATGAGGCTTGACGTTCAGCGATTCAACCAGATCCACACCCGTCATCTCATTCATCTCAATGTCGAGAAAAACCAGGTCCACCTCATGGGTTTGCAGATAGTTTAATGCTTCAAACGCATTGGTGAAGGACTGCTTTAATTCTAAAGACTCCACGCGATCGATATAGTTGGTCATTTGTTTAAGCGACAGGGGTTCGTCGTCAATGGCTATGCAATTGAGCTTTTTCATTTTTCCTTAGGTTATTAATGGTGAGTTCTACATGGAAACATCCGTTCTGACGGAATATATTCAGTTCATGCTGATTGGGATAAATCAGCATGAGTCGTTTCTTGGTATTTTTGATTCCAATGCCCTTGGATTTTGAAAAGGAATCGGCTTTTTGCCCGCACTGGTTCACGATTTTAAAAAACAGGGAATTTCTGTCAATCTGAACGGCAATGCTGGTGCCGGGTCTGCTTTTATCCCTGAGATGGACATATTTGAAGGCATTTTCAATGAATGGCAGGATGATCATGGGCGCGAGGTATTTGCCCTCCGGGTCTCCACTTATTGAGCATTCAATGGCATTTTCCTCCGGGAATCTGATTTTTTGAAGTTCAATATACTTTTCCAGGTAGCTCAGGGATTTTCTGAGCTCAACCTTTCTTTGACCCACATCATAGGTGGAGTAGCGCAGTAGCTCCCCGAATTTGATCAGCAGGTCCTGGGAACGGTAAGGATCTACTTCTATTAACACACTAATATTATTGATGGTATTGAGGATGAAATGAGGAGACATCTGGTTTTTCAGAATGGAAATCTCCTGGCTCAGCTTTTTTTCTTCCAGCAAAGCGAATGCTTTCTTCCATTTCCTGTGCTGACAGAACATATAAAGCGAAGACAGCAAAAAGACCACGATCAGGCTTGTTATAATAATCGTACTTTCCATCCTTCTATCTTATCTTATGTAGATTCTCTTTGATTCATTTGTGCAGTACCTGGTTTAGCTGTTCCCCTCTGACTCGGTGTATGCTTTACCCTCCCAACCGGCAAAATATCGAATATCAATGAGATATCCGGATTGTTTGGGGAGTATGTTGGTTTACCCTGACCAGATTTTTCAGTGAATCAATCACCCGGGTGTGGATCCGGTAGATGTCGCCATTCCCGTTTTCAGGCTTACTGTGATATTTTTGCAACTGCCGATAATCCATGGGTTGGTCTTTGATATCCCTGGCCATTCTTTGGCTGGTAAAGAAAAGAAACTTACCGTCGGCAGACAGCGCCGGGCAGTATTCAAAGGCCCTGGAATTGACTTGCTCGCCCATATTGATGGCTTTTCTCCATTGGCCTTTGCGATTTTTAAAGGCTATATACAGGTCGCCACTTCCATAGCCCTCGCCCATCCCTTCCGAGGTGTAGATGATGAAGGAGCCGTCGGGAGATACAAAACCATTGTATTCTCCTTTATTTGTATTAACGGAATCACCCAGGTTTTTGGGGGGCATAAACCGGCCATCCTGGTATTGGCACACATAGAGATCTTCGCCTCCCCGGGTAGGATCCAGTTCGGCGGTAAAATATATGGAGCCATCCCGCGTAAAGGAAGGGTAAAACTCATTGCCTTCCTGGTTTACCGGTTTGCCCAGGTTAACCGGTTCACTCCACCCATCTTCACGGCGGGTTACATACCAGATGTCGAAATCTTTTGATTCGCCTGTCTTGTGTATCGGCCGGTTGGAAACGAAAAAGAGTCTTTTGCCGTCCGGATGAAACACAGGCTCTATATCATAGTATTTCCCTGAAAACTCAGCTATTCTGGGTTTTGTCCATTTTTCCCCGATCTTATTGGAGTAAGCGATAGCTGCCATGCTTCGGGTATATCTGAGTGTAAAATAAAACGACTTGCCATCTGGAGATAGTGCTGCATCCCGCTCAAACATACCGGTGGATATGGTATCTGGTGCAAAAAGGCGGGCAGCAAGCTTGCCATCACTGGCTTCTGACGGGTTCTCCTGTGCGGCGGATGAACTTGTAAGGATGATCAAAAGAGCGAAAGACAGGAATAGATTTTGCATATACATGAAATTTTCAGATGAATGGAGTCAAGCATGAATCGTGCCATATCGCATAAGAAGTTGTCAGGGAAAAGGATTTGGCTATAGGGTTCCACTTCACGACTTGCAGATTGTTCGAAAATAATACAACCTGTGTTCGTATTCGTACGCTTCCTGAATTCCTTGTCGTTGCGTTTATATTTTTCGGTGCAAAAAAATTCATTTTATCTTTGGTTAGGCCTTTATCCTGTGTTGATAAGAATCATGTTTAAATGAAACAAGGGCAATGGATGCTTTACTAATTAGACCCGCTGGTAGCTTTATACCCTATTTTTTATTACTTTTGATGAGTTTTTGTAATTTTGATCAACTATGAGCGTAGCCGAAAATATCCAATGGTTCACCAGAGAAGCATTGCCTGAAGGGGTGAAGCTGGTGGCGGT
>JAGXLC010000487.1 GCA_018334875.1 Bacteroidales bacterium
TATCACCATCTACCTGTCCGCGCATAACGAGATATTCATGACCAATTACCTGATCACCATCAAGATTATCGATAGGTACCAACTGGTCTCCGATAAAATCGTAGGCGTTATCTTTTCTATCTGAATCGTCGCCAGTAGTGACTGCAATAGGTTTATCAGAAGTAACATGGGTACCTCTTATTCTTTCGTCAGCATCGACGCTTATTACGTCGGATCCCGAGGATTTCCGCTGTGGGGTTAGTTTATAGCTTTCACCTCTGTCCAGGGTAATGCTGATGTTTGTATTGGTAGGATAATTCCCACCGCCGTTCAGTGTACTTCGCGCAATGGGATAGGGCGAATTGACGGTTATGGTCGTGTTGTCTTCCGTAGCTACTACGAGAAATGAACTGTAAGCACCATCCGGGGTATTCCAATCTTGATTATTCCATCGAGTCTGGAAAGGCACATAAAATTCCTCGCCCAATGCATTTCTGCCTTTCAGAGAAAATATATCCGGATTGTTATTTCCGCTGACCATCACGGTGGTATCTGTTTCATCAACACGGGCAATCTCATAGTACGCTTTAATTTCCGGTGGCATATCGCCACTGGGACTTTTCGACCGGATGAGTATGGATGAACTGTCCCTGGTATCCCAGAAACGGTTAGTAAGGTTATTCTGCACATAGCTGGGGGGAAGAACCACACTTTCGGTCTCGCCTGCAGGGATGATACCCTGATAAATCAGGCTCCCGCTGGAAGGTCTGGTAATGGTTACCTCAGCATCGCGATCAATAGTTGTTAAACGGATGACTCCTCCCGTCTCTGTTACGTGATGAGGAGTTGCATAGGGAACGGCGAACCAGAAGGTGCTGTCTGTTTGAGCAAATGAGCCTTTAAGACTTAACAATATAAAAAAGCCCAGTAAGAAAAATTTAACTGATCTCATAAAAACTATGTTCGATTTCACAAATAATTTGGCGCCTTTTGTCCAATTTCCTTTAACTTTTTTCGAAAATATACGTAAATCCCAGAGTAAAGTTCCCCGCAATAAACTATAAAATAGAATTTAGCTATATTTTAAAACATAGTTCCAATGAAAATGAAAAGTTTACGCATTTTGTATTTCGGTATATTGGTTCTTTTTTATTTTCTAACCGTATCAATTCAGGTTTCCGTTGGCCAGGAAAATGATACCATCCTTTATGAAAATTTCGAATCGGGTTCGTTACCGACCGATTGGAGCAACGAGTATGTCAAGGGAACTATAAAATGGGACTATCAGGATGGAGGATATACAAGCAATCCGGATGTCGAGGGAAGCGGCAGACCCCCTTACGCTTATGAAGGTGTGTACAATGCATTATTTCACTATGAAAGCTTAAACGGAGAAAAAACCAAACTCGTCACTCCTGCCCTGAATCTGGAATATAAAGTAAAACCGGAACTTACCTTCTGGCATGCCCAGGATGAACGCTATACTTTTGATGCATACAGAAATGATGAACTGAGAATCTATTACAAAAATTCAAAAGATGGTTCGTGGGTAGAGCTTGCTGAATATACCAGCGTAGTAGAGGATTGGACTAAAAGAAGTATTATACTTCCAGACAGTTCGTTAAGCAGTGAATATTATATCGCTTTTGAGGGAAAAACCAACAACGGATTCGGTGTTTGCATAGACGAGGTTGTACTTGAGGAAACCGGTGTAGAGCCCAAATATGTGGATAACATATCTTACCATCAGGCATCCACTGATTTTGTGGCTACCCAGTCCGAAAACAATCCCATACTCCGGCTGGATATTGAAGTGGAAGGCAATGACGGAAGCATCAATCTTGATTCCCTTGCTGTTACTTCAATGAACACCGATGATAATGACATTAAGGAAAACGGAGTTAAGCTATATGCATCAAATGATACGCTTTTTGAGAATAGTCAGCAGGTCGTGAACGGCATCAATTTTACTGACGAGAAAGCCGTTTTTGATCAGATCAATTATGAAATCCCCAGGGGCTTGTCATCAGTATGGATAACCTATGACGTAAAAGCCGATACCAATCACCAGACACAGGGTCATGTTCTGGATGCAAAAATCAAAGCCAATGATTTAAAAATCAACAACAATAACTATCCTCTGGTTTTTAAGTCACCCTATGGAGACAGGGAAATATATGAAGCAATACTTTACAGTAATTTTGAAGAACCAGGGGGATGGAGCTTTACCGGAGAATTTGAAAGAGCTAAGGCACAAGATCCTCCTCTTGGGGGATCAGTTGGCAGTCCCGATCCTGCTAATGCTTATGAAGGAGAATATATGATCGGCACTGATATCACCGGACAAGGAAGTAATCCAGGCGACTATGAAAACAACATCGGCGACCGGGCCTACCAGGCCATCTCCTCTAAGCTGGATGCTTTTTATTATCAAGACATGAACCTGTATTTCTACAGATGGCTGAATATTGACGGAATGGATAGTGCTTACATAGAAATAAGTCAGGACGATGGACAGTCATGGGAAACCATATGGCAAAACGGAGGCTCGATTGTTATGGATAAGTGGGAAAAATCCAGGTATGATCTTCAGCCATATGTAAACCGGGTTGACAGTGTGAGGCTACGGTTCAGCCTTGGCGGAACAGACGACAGCTGGGCTTTCTCAGGCTGGAATCTGGATAATATCGTGATTACCGGTGACTACATATCTCAGGATGTAGGAGTAACCGATTGGATCGCTCCGGAAAATGGTTGCAGACGAACCACCAATGACAGCGTACAGGTGGTGATAGAAAATTTTGGGGGTGATCCCACACGTGATACCATCCCACTATCCTACAGCTTTGATGGGGGGACAACCATTATCAGGGATACCCTCTACGGAAGCATTCCGGTGGGAGGAAGTACAGTCCATACTTTCAATACATCGGTTGA
>JAGXLC010000488.1 GCA_018334875.1 Bacteroidales bacterium
GAATAATATATGGTAAAGATATATTGGTGTTTACCTGGAGTGGCAAACCGGTTCTCCACTATTCTTTAGATAAAGAAATATGGGGTTTTAGCGTTAATGATAAAGATCAAACTCTTTATGGTATTACCAATTTACCAGAACCCGCCCTTATAAAGTTTAATCTTAGTCATAAATAAAAATATTATGGAAATTAATCAAAAAAATATTATAATATTACTACTATTAGTATTTACCTTCGTTAGTTGCAACCTAAAAGTGAACAACAAAAGAGATTTTAAAGAATTAGTAAATAAATATAGAAATAAAAAACTTATTACTATAATTCCCGATAGCGTATTTTATAATAAAGAATATATTGCTTTTGATCAAACTAATCTTTCAAATAATTCTAATTTGAAAATCATCACATATATAGACGGACGATGCCATGAATGCATTAAATCATTTAAACAATGGAAAAATTTGATAAAAATAGCCCAAAAGAATATAAATTTTAATATTCTTTTTTACGTAAAAACTAATAATGTAAATGAATTCAAAAAATATTATTATCCAAAAAGCCTTCATAATTATCCAATAATAATTGTTGAAAATAATAATATATTAAAAAAAAATAATTTAACAGACTTTGATGATCCAAAAACATTTCTGTTAGATAAAAATAATAAAATAATTTTAATTGGCAATCCTCTTCATGGTGACAAACTCATGAAACTATATAAGCAAGAAATTAACAAAAGACTAGAGAAAAATTAAGCATTTAAATATACTGTTGGATATAATTTTAAAACAAATAAAATAACCTAAAATGAGGTTTTGTAAGTGGGTAATCCAGCTTATAATGAAGAACTAATGTAATTATATAAGCAAGAGATTGAAAAAAGAATTGGAAAATAATCCTCTATGGTTGAATTGATAACTTTTCAGTAGTTGAGCAAGAGAATTCAGATATCGATATTTTTAGTAATGTCCAGAGGATCATAGCCCAAGTGCCTGATAACAAAAGCATGTTCATGAACAATGCACCAAGAGATGCATATATAAAATTTTATTTGACTCTCATCCTATTGGCTGGTATACTGGTCCTTTTTATTGTATGGACAGGCTGGTTAAAACCGGTTGGGTTAATTGGTTTGTTGTTGGTAATGGCAGTGTTCCCCGAAAAAACCAAAAAAATCCCAAGCGTCATACGCTCCAATTACTGGTTCAAAACTCCGCTCTACCTTATTTTAGCCTTTTTGCTGGCCATCTTTTTCCGGGTTTTTGTGGCCGAGGTGTATACCATCCCAAGCAGTTCAATGGAACAAACCCTTCTGCCGGGAGATAAGGTGCTGGTAAGTAAGCTCCGGTACGGGCCTTACCTGCCCGCTTCACTGAAAGAGGTGCCCTGGCTGAACGTGTTTTATTCCGGGAATAACCAAAAGCAAAGCAAATACCGGGAAACTGGCAGGCGCTTGAAAGTTTGCGGCCAGTTTCAAAGAAACGATGTAATTGTTTTTAAGCATCCTCAAAGTCACCAGGCATACATTAAACGTTGTGTGGGTCTGCCCGGAGACAGCCTGCGGCTTAGAGGAGAAACCCTTTATGCAAACGGAAAACAGGTGCAGCTTCCCCCTACTTTGAAACACGATTACCTGATCGATACACAGGCCAAGGAAAAGCTGAAGAGCTGGATGAAAAATCAAAATGCCAGTTTGAAGATCCTGCCCAAAGAAAAAATGAAAGCCAATCTGACCCTGGCTGCAAAAACAAAGCTCCGGGCTCTTCCATGGCTCGATTCCCTGGTACTGATGACCGATTCTGTAAAAAACCACGTGTATGAAAGGAAGGATCGGCCAAATTACAGGATTCTTCAACGGGAAGGCCGTTCCGGTCTTATTTATGGTGATAGTTTAAATACCGGCTGGAAAGATTTCAGCTTCGGCCCGCTGTACATACCCAAAGAAGGAGCAACAATCCGGCTGAATGAGAAAAATTTGGAGCTTTATCGGCATACTATAGAACGGCATGAAGGACATCAGATTAAGCAAAATAAGGAACAGATACTTATAGACGGAAACAAACGAGATCATTATCGCTTCACCCGCAACTATTACTTCATGCTGGGCGACAACCGCTGCCATTCATCCGATAGCCGTTCCTGGGGCTTCGTCCCGGAAAGCCATATCATCGGGAAGGCGGAATTTATCCTGTTTTCTAACTGGCACGGCAAAGTTAAATGGAAGAGATTTTTCAAGGGGATAAAATAATGGTCATTCGATTGTCAATCGGTGGTCATTCAGTCATTCGGTAGTTAGTTTGACAAAGTTTGACACAAAATACGTTTGAGGAGTTTGACAAAAATTGTCATTGGCTGTCATTTATGGTCATTGATTGTCATTTTGCGCCGTGCAAGCCCATAAGGTGGGGATTTAAAGGCGTATTAAATATATAAATAATGAAACACCTTGCAGCAAACCCGCGGGTAGTCAATCCTGCACGGAAAGGCTTGGTCAGCCACCGGAAGCGAGTTTTGCATCGTCATCAGAAATGGTGGCATGAAGCGTAAACAGCGACTGCTGAAGGTATGGGATTGAGCTTCGAAAGATTAATTAACTTGTTGGAGCATTAACTTTAATGACAGTTGGTGCAATATCAAAGCTGTGCTAATGACAAGCAGCCTTGATCCGACCGGAGTCTGAGACCATATCAAAGGCAGGAAAGGTTTGCATGGGAACACGGGAGAGCCTCCCGCCTCCACGCGTAAGGCGGTACTGGGTCAATCGCGCTAAAAAGGATCCGGGCATCGCAGGTTCATATTGTCACCTGTGGATGCGATAAGAAAAAGGCAATATCGCAGTGGTATCGCAGCCGAGGGAAAACCGAGGCCGAGAGACGGGCGGAGGCAGTCTTAGCATCCCCA
>JAGXLC010000489.1 GCA_018334875.1 Bacteroidales bacterium
TGGCAACCCGTAAGAAGGTATTGCCAAGATTTTCGCCTTCTTTCTGCATATCCTCCAGGAAGGATTTGTCGAATACAGATTGGTCTGTATCAACTACAGCGTCAAATAAAGCATCCGCATATTGCCCGATCATTTTCTCCGTCATATCAGACAATAGCGCCTTCATACCTTCGCCATCTTCCTCGAAATATTTTTGTACGTAATGAGACGGAAACCATGCAGGATCTTTAGAAATGATTTCTTGTAATCCTCCGCCAATTGCTTCATTTAAAGTTCCTAAAACACTATCAAAATAATCAATAATGGCGCCTTCAATTTTTTCAGTTGGGAGATCTGCACTTCGTTCATTTACTGCGGCAAAAAAGTCAAATTCACCAGTTTGGGCAGTCCCTCGTTTATTCACAAGCTCTTCGTATTCTTTTTGCTCTTTGCCTGCCCCAAAGCTCGCCCAAGGCTCATGGTAACGATCTCCGCCAAAAATCGAAGAGAAAATTGCTGGTCCAACATAAGGTAACACAAAATGGCTTGCAGCTGCCATACTTCCTTGGCTCGGATCTCCTGTTACTATATCCCCAACGCCTTTAGTGGCTTGCCAAGGATCGGAATACCAATTTTTTGGCATCCCGGTTTGACTATAAGCATAGTCGGCAGTCTCTGATAAACCGATTGCTCCTGCTGCTGGTCCTGCTGGTCCCATCGCAGATCCAAAGGTTGTGCCGGGAGTGGCCATAGTTGCGCCTTCTCCACCCACGGCAGTAGGCACAGTCATGCTTCCGGCAGTCCCCGGAATTGTCATAGATCCTAAACGACTCAACCCAGGAATGCCGAGATCGCCTCCACCGCCTTCAGAATCCCTGCTTAGTAGCTGCTGAACAAATCCGCCGTCACTGCCCGTAAACAGTCCAGCGCCTTTGATATCCTCGCCTTGGAATATTTTCCGTGTAATATCAACTGCCGCCATTTCAGCGATCATGCGCTTGAACATATCCAAAATGGAGCCGAAAAAATCCTCCCACGAATGAACTTGCCCATCCAGCATGTCGTGGATACTATCCGCAAAATTGCTTTGAATATTTTCAAGCATGTTTTCGTAGAGCTTATCGATCTCAGATGTAGTCTCTTCGTTTTCTTTTTCAATGGTACGCAGATACTCTTCCCAGGCTTGCCCACCTCCCCGCAGATAGGTATTAAGACTTATTAATCCTTTTCTATAGAGATCATTTAACTTGTCAACTTCTACAAGAGCTTCCTCAATTGGATATCGTGTTTCTTCCCAAATTCGTTTGGCTTCCTGGAGGTCCTCTAAATTGACATCAAATTCGGGGAGGTCCGGTTTGCTAAATGGCAAAATTTTTGCTGTTTTTTCAGCCTCTTCACGAACTTTCTGTTGAGCTTCAGCTTGGTCATTAATGGATTTTGTAAATTCTTTTTGCGGGGCACTCATTTGTTCGAGTGTGAGTTTATAACCTACAAGCTCCTGTTTTAACTCGGCTATTTCATGCCGTTGTTCTTTTAGTGATTCCTTGGTAATAGCGTCTGTTGCGCCTAAAAAATCACCCCAAAGATCACCTTGATGTTCTCGAAAAGCCTCGGCCTGTTTCTGGTATATCTCAATTTTTGTTTCAATTTCTTGTTCAAGTTTTTTTACCTGCTCTTGCAAAATCTCTTTGTCTGATTCATGGAGAAAATCAACAAGTTTTTCTGCTGCGCCATAGACTTTACCAAAGCCTTCTGCCAAATTTGAAAGTTTTTGAGGCAGGTCCTGGGTTATAAATTCATCGTTTTCTGCAACCCAATCGGCCATATTATCGGCAGCCTGGCCGATTTCGGGAGCAAGTTGCAAAACCGTACGCATAAAAGATGACTCTATCACCGCACCAAGATCATCAATACTGTCTTTTGCCTGCTCCGATTTACGCAGCATGTTTTCATCAATTTCGATCCCAAGCCGCTCATAACGTTGTTCCAACTCCCGAGCATTTTTCGCCATGTTTGTAAAAGTTGCAGCCTGCTCACGCCCCACTGCGGCTGTGGCGATTCGTGTCGCATCAACCTGCCCTTCATATTTTTTCATTTGCTGAAGAACAATGTCGAAAGCTTTGCCGGTAGAATCAGCGTTTTTGATCATCTCCAGGGTTTCGTCATTAACATCCTCGAGGCGATTAATCAGTGGGCCGCTACCGGTTTCAAGATCTGACATTCTAGAAGCAAACTTTTTTAATCCTTGATCCAGTTTGTTCGTTGCAACCCCGGAGCGCTCAGCTATATAACGATATTCTTGTAACGCATCTGTGGTAACACCAATAGAGTCAGCAGTTTTGGCAATCTTATCTGCCGCATCAATATTTTGTTTAATAAGATAACCAAGACCAGCAGCTCCGGCTGCGGCGCCCATCGCAGTTTTCCAACTAAATATTGCCTTTCCTGCTCGTCGAGCTGTACCTCCCATCGTATTCAAGGTTCGGTTAAATCTGCTTGTTTGTTTATCTGCTTGACGTGCCTGCGTGTCAGTGTTACCTAACGCTTTATTGACACGACGCACTCCGGATTCAGCTTTTTCAGAATCAACAGCAACTCTTATTTTAACATCAGTCATATGGGACCTCAGAAATTAACTTGACCTTTTTTGTCCTGTGTGCCTTTTTCAGCCTGCCGGCGTTCTTCTTTCCATTCAACAAGGGCCTGATCTTGGATTCGCACAAAGTATCGCAAATCTTCAAAATCTTCACCAGTAATTCTATATGCTCGGGCATAGTTATTAATAGCAGAAAAAGGGATCGACATAACGCCTGACATTGCTGGTGGCCGGTCTGTACAGAGTTCATGAAAAGCCTCTTTGTAAAATTCAAGCCCTGGTTGAAGCTCAGGCCATTTTTCGATAGC
>JAGXLC010000490.1 GCA_018334875.1 Bacteroidales bacterium
GAAACAACGACGGCACGAGCGCACGACTGGCACGACAGCACGAAAGAACGACGAAGAAGTTATGAGTAATGAGTTGTGAGTTCCCTTGCAGAAAGTAAGATAGTGCGAAAACGCGCAACAAACAGAGACTCATCCTGCGGCCTCTTCCTCTAAGCTCTGAGCTCTTCGCTCTATGCTTCTACCAGCAATTCTCCTTCGCCCTCGAATACTCGGGCTACGGAGAACGAAGCCAGTAACCAATCAATAAATCAAATCCGTGTCATCCGCGTTCATACATTTAAAAATCCGTGTTCTAAACATTCCCAAACATTATCCGCGTTAATCCGTCTAATCCGTGTCATCCGCGTTCCAAATATTCCCGTGTTCCAAACATTCCCGCATTCCAAATATTTTTGCATTTCCCCTCCAATTTTATATTTTCGTATTCCCTTTTGGAAAAGCCCTGTTCAGTTCCTTCCCCCCTATGGGACTGAGGAGGCGGAGCTGTCTACCGGCAAAGCATCCACAAAAACCGAAGAAAAGAAAAAGTCCACGAATTACACGCCTGCCTGCTGGCGAGGCAGGAATTGCAAGAATGAAGAAACAAGGGACACCCGATTTTCAAAACATCTATCCACATTAAATTTTTTGCAATTTCTGCAATAAAATTTCCGTTATAGGTAACAACCATACCATATCTTTATATGACAACGAAATCACATACCACAAATAAAAATATCAAACAAAAAATCCTAATTCTACAGGAATTGGGAGCAGATCATATCCTTGAAAACTCATTAAACAAAATAATTGAGTTTCAGTTAGCTAAATACAAACAATTTAGGGAGGAAGTCAAAGCAGAATTGCAAAAATTTGAAAATACCTATAACATAAAATCTGAAATATTTTTCGATAAATTTCAAAAGGGAGAAATGGGAGATAAAGCTGATTATATTGAGTGGGCTTCCATTTATGAAAATCTGGAATATTACAATGATAAGATTGCCACTCTGGAAGGTGTTGTTAAAAAATGATTCATCAATACATTCGGGAACTGGAGCAATTCATAGAGTCAAGAGAGGAAATAATTGATCTTGAAATCATAAGACATAGCATCAGAGAAACTGAATTTGAAATCATTTTGATTTATAGGTACAAACTTTTACTTGAGGATAAATCAATTATTGAGCTTACAGAAAAACTAATAGAGAAAAATAACCAATTAAACCGGACAAAATACAGTTACCATTGGCAAACAGAACTGGGGAAGCTGATAAAAAGATGGGACAATGCACCTCATCATCCTGAAATAACAACAACACCACATCATTTATATACGAACAAAGAAGTTATGGCCCATAAAGAAATAGATGGTTTGGAAGCACTCAAGAGAATCTTAAAGGAGTATCCAGAAAAATAAAAAATAATGCCTCGAATTTCACGAATCCGTCAGGGGCCGGAGAAGTTTACACGAATTAAAGTATAACAGATGTAATTTATCAAGCAATTGTGCGTTATACAGGTAATTAAAGTATCAAAGTATTCTATATGAATATCACTGATTTTTCAAAACACATTTTTTGGTCTTATAAAGATAAGGCTGATATTCCCCCAGAACGGATTATAAAGCTTGTGATTTCACACGGTGAAATTTCAGATTTTATAAACCTCTCAAAAAGAATCTCTCATCATAAGATAGTCGAAGTGTTAAAAAACTGGAAAGAGAAAGATCGATATAAAAAACATATTCATTTCATGAACAAAGTGATTCTGAGGAATGACATCACAGTTTAACATTGATTTTCTACCCGGTCAAACTCAAAAAGTATTTGAAGAACTTGCTGAAAAACAATTCATCAACAAATACTCCCTTTTAGGAGGAACAGCTTTATCTTTACAGTTAAGACATCGCTTATCGGAAGATCTGGACTTTGTTTATGATGAGGAAAAGCTATCCATCAATGAAATCAAAAGGAATATAGCAAAAGTATTTCCTGAACACCTTATAATCAGGCAGGATACTCCCTGGCAAATTGATTTTATCATTAATGAAGTTAAAGTTACATTCTTTTCCGGGGGGTCAGTAGCCATTCCTTTCAATGTAGGGAATTATACCACACCTTATAAAAACATAAACATTTGTGAAGTAGATGTTATTGCTACTCTAAAAATGGCTTCAATTGCACAAAGAAACACGATAAGGGATTACTATGATTTATACTATCTGGCAAAATATCATATGTCACTTCTTGAAATCATTGAAAGAACAAAAACACTAATCCCAAATCTTTCTCCCATCACCTATACAGAGACACTGGTGTATACTGAAGACATTGATGAGGCAACAATAGCAGAGCATTTGCAGCCAGCTGAAATAGTTACAAAAGAGCAAATTTCTGATTTTTTTACAAATGAACTCATTAAGATTAAAGGGAAAATATAAAAGGGTCCACAAATCCGTCAGTTCCCGGACAAGTTTTTCACAGATAAAATAAAAATCCGCGGTCATCCCTGCCCGTCCGGTCAGGCGGGCGCTCAATCCGTGTTATCCCTGCCCCGTCCGAGAGGCG
This sequence comes from Bacteroidales bacterium, assembly GCA_018334875.1. NCBI lineage: Bacteria > Pseudomonadati > Bacteroidota > Bacteroidia > Bacteroidales > Bacteroidales bacterium. The sequence continues at coordinate 2,550 of JAGXLC010000490.1, forward strand.
GGGTGCGTTCCAAATATTAAAACATTATCCGCGGTCATCCGTCCAATCCGTGTCACAGTGTCCGGCAACTGACGGATCAGCGTTCAAAATATTATCCGTGTTCCATACATTCTCCGCCTTCCAAGCATCTCTTCAGTTGGCCAAAATATTATCCACTGGCACCCACCCAAAAACTGCTGTTAAACATATTGTATTTATGATAAATTTTCTATATATTTTGCGCATTCTATGTTTAACTTTCAAAAGGATATGCGAATGAAAAACTACATTTCGGCTCAGCTTTCCGACGAAAAGATGGAGAAGGTTCAGTCATTGCTTAGGCAG
>JAGXLC010000491.1 GCA_018334875.1 Bacteroidales bacterium
TGGGCGCCCATCCCGATCCGACAAAGCCCAACTGGCCCAACATCGACTATGACTTTGCCGGGGACATCAGGCAGTTTGTGAACCAACTGAAAAGTCACTGCCCCCATGTGGATTTTTCCCTGGTAACAACCAGTGATGGCAGTAAGGAGAAGGCCAGGGAGATTCTCTCCGGGGACCGGGAAGTTGACGGTTATCTGGTCTATTTGTCCGGATGCCTGTGGGGAGATCTAACCGAGACCATCGGCGCATCCGGTAAGCCAACCATTCTGGTGGATCACCTTTATGCTGGCTCCGGGGAATTTCTGACCAGCTATTCTAGGCTAAAACGGGAAGGGCATAAGGTGATCGGCATCTCATCCTCCGATTTTAAAGATGTAGCCAAAGGCGTTGAATGCCTGGATGCCGTTACAAAACTCAAAAATTCCACCATGCTGGTTTTAGGCAGGGATGCGGACCAGCAAGTTTCGGCAATTTACGGAACAAAATCCAAAACCATTCCTTTCTCGGAGATAAATTCTGATTATGAGAAAATTGACGCGGATGAAACGAGCGAGGTGGCAGATAGATGGATCTACAATGCAAAGAAAGTCATGGAGCCTACCCGCGGGGAGATCCTAAAGTCAGCCAAAATGTATCTGACCATGAAAAGGCTTATGGAACGAAACAATGCCCAGGCCATCACGGTCAACTGCCTGGGCGGCATTTACAACAACCGTATGGTAACCGCCTATCCCTGCATGGGGTTCATGCAACTGGATAACGAAGGGCTGGTAGGGGCCTGCGAAGCCGATCAGCGCTCCACCATGACCAAGCTCCTCATGAATTACCTGGTTCACCAGCCCGGGTTCATATCCGATCCGGTGATCGACACCTCAAAAAACCAGATCATTTATGCCCATTGCACCGGTCCTACAAAAATGTACGGTCCCGAAGCGACCTCTAATCCCTATCACATCCGTAGCCATGCCGAGGACAAGAAAGGCGCCAGCATCCGCTCGCTGATGCCTTTGGATAAAACGGTTACTACCATGCAGTTTGACCACAACAAGAAACAGGTGATTTTCCATCAGGGGCGTACCGTGGAGAATGTCGGAGTAGAGAGAGCCTGCCGTACCAAGCTGGCCGCCGAAGTCAAAGGCGACATGCGCAAACTGATGGAATACTGGGATACCTGGGGATGGCACCGTGTCACCTATTACGGGGACCATAAGGATCAGCTTTATAACATTGCCGATCTTTTGGGCTTTGAAGTCATCGAAGAAGCCTGATTTTTTGATACATGTTAATAGAATAATGAGTTTCTTCTTAAAGAATCAGCTAAACCAGCAAAATATAAAAAATCATTACATTGGTGAACAACTATCTCAAGAAGCAACCTTAAAAAACAATAAGAAATGCCATCAATATACTAAAACACCAAACACAAAACGATAAAATATCATTCTTTACCAATTGGGATCAATAGATTTGGTGGGATTTTGTGCTTTGGAGTTTTGGTGGCGGGACATTTTCTTTAAGAACAGGCCTCTTTCAGCTAAATCAGATTATTAAACAGCTATAATCAAAAAAAATAAAAATTATGAAACGCAGAAACTTTTTGATCAACCTTGGCAGCATTGCCGGAGGGATAGGCACTTTGCCCCTCTTTTCATTTAACCGGCCCAATCCTGCCGACAAGACATTTTATTCGGGCAATATGGACATTCACCCTTCTTCCCGCTCTGATATCATGAACCGTATCGGCAAGCCCATTAAGGTCCAGCCTGTCCTGCTTTACGAGCTTCCGGAGCGGCAGGAATCTGTTTCATGGAGACAGTGGGGAGGACTCATTAAACAGAAGGATGTCAACAAGGAAGATGAACGGATCCGAAATGAGCTAAAAAAACTGGAAGCATATGCCGATTTTTCGGTAAAGTTGGCGCCCCTGGTCCATGTCAACAGCGATGAAAAAGCCCGCCGCGCCAGCAAGTCCGACAGCGATGTCATTCTACTATATGCAGCCGGTGCCGGGCGGAGCAGGATCAATATACTTACCGAGTCGGGAAAGGATGTGGTGATGTTCCTGCGCCATAAAACCGGCCCCTCTTATCTTTGGTATGAGATCGTTCATCCGCGGCTGCTGCGTCAGGAATCCGATCAGTATGTATATCCCAATTTTGACCTTGAGGATGTGGTGGTGGACGACTACAACAAGGTGCTTATCCGGCTGCGTGCCCTGTATGGACTGAAGAACATGCGGGAGTCCACCATTTTGGCTGTCAACGGTGTTGGCGGCTGGGGAGGCAATACCGACCATGCGAAAAAAGCCATAAAAGACATCTGGCATCTGAACGTGAAAACTACAGATATGGATGAACTACAATCCCTGGTGAAAAAGAAGCAAAAGGACAGCGCTGTTGTAAGCAAGGCCCAAAAGGATGCAGCGGATTATGCGGCGCAGGATACCATTCTTTCGGTCAATACACCAAAAAAATATATGACCAATACTTTTATCCTCTATTACGCCTTCAAGGATCTGATGGAAAAACATGATGCTGATGGGATCACCATCCAGGGATGCATGGGTATCGGCCAATTTGTGGATACAACAGCTTGCCTGGCTTTCGCTTTGGTTAACGATGAAGGGCTGATGGCCTTCTGTGAATCCGATTTCATCGTCATACCCAGCGGTATATTGCTTCGCCACATCTCTGGCAAACCTGCATTTTTAAATGATCCCACTTTGCCCCATAATGGTGTCACAACCTGTGCACATTGCCATTCGCCCAGGAGGATGAACGGGAAAGATCTGGAGCCTACCCACATTTATACCCATTTTGAGTCCGATCACGGGGCAGCTACGAAGGTGCAATACCGGAAGGGACAG
>JAGXLC010000492.1 GCA_018334875.1 Bacteroidales bacterium
TGATCATGAGCGGAAAGAAAATCATCCTATCCGGAACCGGCAGCTCGCTGATTGATTATGTATATTCCGGAATCGACTTTAATTCCCCGGAATTCCGGAAATATCTTTCCCGCAGAACGGGTGACGGGGGCCTGCATCCGGGTCGCCTGGTCTTTGCCGAAGATCTGGAAAAATTTGCCGGCAAGGATTTCCATACCATACTTCATGAATTTGTTGGCGGACGGGAACCCGATGTGGCGAATATTGGCGGTCCCAGCGTAGTATCGCTGATTCATGCCGCACAGCTTTTAAATTCTGAAGAATATGAAGTCAAATTTTATGGAGCATCGGGAGCCGATGAAACCGGTAATTTTTTAAGATCCCGCATTTCACATACTCCGTTGAATATAAAGAATTATAAAGTATACGAGGGAGAGGAGACCCCTTTTACCAATGTTTTATCCGATCCCGGTTACAATGGTGGTGCGGGAGAACGGACTTTTGTCAACAGCATTGGTGCTGCCTGGAGGTTTACACCCGACGATCTGGATGGATCCTTTTTCAATTCCGATATCGTGGCTTTCGGTGGTACGGCCCTGGTACCCCATATTCACGATAATCTGACCGGATTACTGGAAAAGGCTAAGAAAAGGGATTGCCTGACCGTCGTGAATACCGTTTACGATTTTCGAAATGAACAGAAAAGTCCCGGTGAGAAATGGCCTTTGGGGGAACATTCACGCAGTTTTCCCAACATAGATCTTTTATTGATGGATTATGACGAAGCTTTGAAAATTAGCGGAAAGAAAGATGTTCACGCCGCCGTGGAATACTATCGGTCGCTGGGCATTTCTGCTTTAATTATAACAAAGGGCAGTGATGATGCCATTGTATGGTCGGATGGTTCCCTCTTTTCTCCGGACGGATATTATAGCGTTCCAATTTCTGAAAAAGTTGTACGGGAACGATCCGGTCAGGGGTCCCATCAAGGCGATACCACCGGTTGTGGCGATAATTTCGTTGGAGGGGTTTTAACATCAGTTGCAACCCAGATGCAGAGTGGTGACCCTATTTTTGACCTTGAGGAGATCATTTCCTGGGGTATGGCTTCAGGGGGATATGCCACCTTTTATATGGGGGGCACCTATATGGAAAATGAGGCGCAGGATAAATACCAACATGTTCTGCCCTACATAGAAGCCTACAAAACCCAGGTTAAAGGTATTATCAAATAACAGAAGGTCAATTACAGGTCAGAAACAGTTGAAGCGCCCATCCATCCGGGAAGCACGATTCTGGTTGGCAACAAAACCCTGGAGCCTGGTGATGTAACGGTATGGAAAAAATAAGTACGGGCCTCAGTTTTGTTTTGGTTTTGGCATCTGGTTTTATCAGTTTTTATTGAAATGATAATCGGCAAAATCAAGATAGATCTCCCAGTTGTAGTTGTTTAAATCATGGCCTCCGTTGCGTATCACATAACCTGTGGTATTGTAAACCGGCCGGTTGATCACCGGCATTTCTTCCACCGGCAAACCCTTTTTCCCCAGCAGCTTGTATACTGGAGCAGCATGTTTTACTGAGAGAAATTCTCCCTTTGGATCGGCCCATTGATCCTGTTTTGCACTTGCCGCTATCACGGGGCGAGGCGCCATCAGTGCCATGAGCATATGCTGGTCAACTGGCAGTTCTTCTTCATTATGGTTGTACTTCTTGAAATTCTCGCAGAACCAATGGGGAAAACTGCTGTTGATACGTCCTACGGTTTCGCCGAACTGCCTTCGGGAAAGTGCTGCACCCCCGCAGCCCGAACAATTGGAGATGACAAGATCAAACCTTTGATCGGTTGCACCTGCCCACAAGGCGGTTTTTCCCAGGCGGGAATGGCCAAGAACAGCCATTTTCTCATTGTTTATGGCCGGGTCTTGCGCAAGATAATCTGCGCCCCTGCTCAAACCCCAGGCCCAGGCTCCTATAGAGGCACAGTTGTTTCCTTGTTCCGTATCCCGGTACTTTTTATCAAATAAAGGATGAATACCGTTTTGGTATCCATCGTCAAAATCCGGGTCGATTTCCCCATAATAGATGGTTGCTAAAGCGTAACCCCGGTCAAGAATGCGTTCTACAGGCCATCTGGTTTGTTTGCACCCTCGTGAACCTTCTGAAGCCTTGTGATTATATATTTTACAATCTTCATCATTGCGGAGCCAACTATCGGTAATGGTGATGTTTGTATTTGGATGGACAGACTGGTTCCCGTCAAAATTCAATCCCAGAAATACCGGAACAGGCTTTTTCGGTTTATTCGGAATGAACAGCAGCAGGTCAAAATGATGCTTGTGATTGTTTTGTTTTACATGGATACGAATTTCTTTTAGTGTAGCAAGCCCGTCCAGTGCGCCGGGAATATTTTTACGTTCTTCAAAGGTCAGGTTTTCCGGTTTGCCCGGCATTTTGCCATATACATGGTTTTCGAAAAGCCTCAGGATCTCTTTTCTTCTTTTCTCCCATTCTGAAGATGTTTTGACTTTGCTGCCATCCGAAAAGGTTAACGGATCGGGCAGTTCATAATCGGGTACTTTGGATTCATCATAATTGGGCTCAAATTCCTGGGCATGGGATGATGACAAAAAGAAAGCAGAAACCAGGGCAAGAACAAATAGGGTCTTTATCGTTTTCATAAATAACCTCCGCATTAAATTGGATTTACGTGATCAATTCGTAAAGATACTTAGAATTCATAAGATTAAAAAACCGGTATTGTTTTTTTAAAAGGTTTAACTCTGAGTGATAAGCTGCATAGCGGTCGTGAGCCGCTTTCCGGCCTTTGAAGAAAACCCAGGCCTTACGGGCTTGTGTGGGAGAATATTTAGATGTGCTTAGAT
>JAGXLC010000493.1 GCA_018334875.1 Bacteroidales bacterium
TATGTCTAAAGGATTAATGATATTGAATGATCTAAATGAAACCCGCATCCAGGAACCTTCACAACAAGAACATGAGTAACATGCGGGTTCCATGGTAATACAAGCAGAGTTTGGGAATTTGACATGTGAATTAAATTGAAATTCAAACCTTTAATAAACTGTTACACTAATGAATTTAATATGCGCATCAATCACAGCTTTTTAAAATTTTTTGGCATTGTCTTATTATTGATAGGACTAATGCTTTGCTGGCAATGCAATCCATCGCCTGAAATGAAAGATGATAATTCCGATAGGCAGGTTTATGATGAGGATTATACCGTAGCGGCTTATTACTGGCCTTCTACCCATGATGAACCAAGAAGCCGTAAAGTTTTTTGGAGTGAAGGGATCGGTGAGTGGGAAATGATCAAAAAGACAGAACCCCGCTTCAAGGGGCATTATCAACCACGCCAACCCCTTTGGGGCTATGAAATGGGAAATAATCCTCAGGATATGGAAAAGAAGATTGCTGCCGCTGCTGACCATGGAGTGGATGCCTTTATTTTCGACTGGTATTGGTACGACGGTGAACCATTCCTGGAAGAAACGGTCAATAAAGGTTTCCTTAAGGCAGATAATAACGAACGGCTGAAGTTTTATCTGATGTGGGCCAATCATGATGCCAAAGGTGTATGGAATCACCAAAAATATGATTTAGATTCTGTTATTTGGAAAGGGACGGTAGACTGGAAGAATTTTAAGACCATTGTGGACAGGGTAATCAATAAATATTTCAAACATCCTTCTTACTTGAAAATCAAAGGAGAACCTGTTTTTTCCATTTACCATCTAGAAAATCTTATAAGCAGTTTTGATGGTATCGAAGGAACAAAAGAAGCTTTGAAGCATTTTCGGAGTAAAGTAAAGGAAGCGGGTTTTCCGGGTTTACATCTGCAATTGATTGGAAGAGCAAGAAATGATGAACCCTTTTTATTGGGTGGAAAATACGGAGAGAAATATAATATCAAAGAACTTGTCACGGAGCTTGGCGCAAATAGTGTTACTTCATACCAATGGGTTCACTATGGGTTGAATGAGGATTATATAAAATGGGGTGAGCAAGCTTTTTCACTAATGAATAAGTGGGATAAAACTCTGGAGATACCCTTTTCTCCTCATGTCTCCATTGGATGGGATAACACTCCACGGTATCCTCAAAAGGGAAAGGAGTCTGTTGTACATATTCATAATAACCCCGAAAGTTTTGCTGCTTATTTGCAGAAAGCAAAAGACTATGTGGATAATCATCCCGATGAGCCGAACCTGATCACAATAAATGCCTGGAACGAATGGGTTGAAGGAAGTTACCTTGAGCCTGATATGCGGTGGGGATATGGATATCTCGAAGCGGTGGAAAAAATAATGAAAGGCACATATGACCAATATCATCGTGAATAACGCTTTTGGACAGCAACTGGTTGGCCTGCTATGGCTGCATTTTATGAAACAAAAATGAATTCACCTGTACCGGTTAGCATTCTCTTAGAAGAATTTTTTTATATGGAATAACCAAGCACAAATCAAAAAAAGACTAATAATCATGAGACATGGCAAAATTTTATTTTTAATGGTATTAATTATTGCAGCAATGACTGCGTTAAATACAGGTTTGGTAAAAGCCCAGCCTGTCAGTGCCTCGAACCTTAAAGTAGAATACAGAGAAAACCCCATGGGCATTGATATGCCTGATCCAAGGTTTTCCTGGATACTTGAGGGTAAGGAAAGAGGTGTAGGGCAATCAGCTTATCAGATTCAGGTTGCCGGCGACCGCGAAGCCCTGAATAACTCCGGGGCTAAGATGTGGGATCCTGGAAAAATATCCGATGATCAGTCGGTTAATGTTGCTTATGAAGGCTCCCCCCTCGAGACTGGTGAGACGTATTATTGGAGGGTCCGCATTTGGGACCAAAGTGGACAACCAAGTGACTGGAGTGAAACCGCTTATTTCCACGTAGGGCCTATGGAAAACAGCGACTGGGAAGGCCAGTGGATTGGTGCGGCTGATACCACGATCACGGCTCCGCTATTACGCAGGGAGTTTCAGCTAAACAAACCGGTACGCGAGGCTTATGCTTATATTGTTGGCCTGGGATATTATGAGTTATATGTTAATGGAGAGAAAATTGGTGATCATGTACTTGATCCCTCTACTACCGATTATAACAAAAGAGCCCTTTATGAGACCTATGATGTAACCGATCACCTGAAGGGAAATAATAATGTTGTCGGGGCTTGGCTTGGCAAGGGCTATCTCAAGCACCGGACGACCAAGCGTTACGGAGATCGTCCCCAGTTGCTTTTTCAACTTCTTGTTAGACACACAGATGGAAGTGTCACGCGCGTAGTCTCAGATGAGAACTGGAAAGTATCCGGCGGTCCTGTTGTAGAGAACAGCATATTTGACGGCGAAGTATATGATGCCCGGGAGGAAAAACCGGGATGGAACACGGCCGGTTTTGACGCTTCGGACTGGGAAAATGCTGTTCAACTGGAGACCCCGGATAGCCGTCGCGTTTCTTCCCAATTAATGCCTCCCATGCGCGTTACAAAAACTTTAAGACCCGTTCGCATGTGGGAGCCTGTAGAGGGAGTCTATGTTTATGATTTTGGACAGAACATCACGGGCTGGCCGCGCCTTCGCGTAAAAGGAGGAGAAGGCAGCAGAGTGGTTATGCGCACTTCTCCCACCTCGGTCCACAGTATGGCTATGATGAAGAATGAATCCCTCAAAGATTTGACGGATACCATTGACACCAGCCCCAACCGCTCAGCCAAAGCTCGGGATGTTTAT
>JAGXLC010000494.1 GCA_018334875.1 Bacteroidales bacterium
GCATTCCGTCTTGGGGCAGGGTATGGTTTTCATATCGGTAAGCTATCGCTATCTCCCTCCATCAACTTCGATTTGGGAGAATCCAATGCACTTGTTTATGGGATAAATATTGGTTTAGGATTTTAAGAAATACATAAATTTAAAATTATTACATTATGAAATGGAAAGACGTTAAGATTTCAAACAAATTAATCATTGTATTCCTGACAATAGGAATAGCAGCAATCGCAGCACTTGGAGTTATTTCATTTAATGAGTCCAGGGAAGCTTTGAACGAAAGTGCTGAGCACGAATTGACGGCAGTAAGAGAGATCAAGAAAAATCAGATAAACAGTTTTTTTGAGGAAAGAATTGCCGATATTAAGGTTTATTCAGTCAACACCGCCGTGCAGATGGCCGGCGAACGGTTTATTTCCGCTTATGATACCAGCGGATTGAACAGCGATGTCTATCAGCAATGGAAAAGCACCCACGGACCCAAGCTGGAAGAATATGTGACGCAGTATGAATATTATGATCTCTTTTTTATATCCAATGACGGGGAAGTGGTGTATACCGTGGCAGAAGAATCCGATCTGGGAGAAAACCTAAAATCCGGATCTTTGTCGGATTCTCCTCTTGCAGAAGCCTTTAATAAAGGGCAAAATGAATATGCGCTTACGGATTTTGCCTGGTATGATGTTTCTGATGAACCGGCTGCTTTCGTTTCCGGTCCAATGACCAATCAAGACGGAGAACAAATAGGTGTTCTGGCTTATCAGATATCTCTGGATGCCATCAACGAGATCATGCAGGAAAGACATGGGATGGGTGAAACCGGGGAGACCTATTTGGTCGGGCCCGATAAACTGATGCGCTCGGATTCCTATCTTGATCCCGAAGGACACTCTGTGGAAGCTTCTCTTCAGGGAACCGTCGAGGAAAATGGGGTGAATACCGAAGCAGTTCGTAACGCCCTGAACGGTCAGTCAAATACCGAAATAATCATCGATTACAACGGAAACCCGGTGCTTTCATCCTATACTCCCGTCCAGTTCGGTGATGTAACCTGGGCCATGATGGCCGAAATTGATGAGGCAGAAGTTATGGAGCCCGTAAAAACCCTTGGAAATGAAATCATTATTGTAGCCATTGTTGTGGGTATCATCATTGTAGTGGTTTCTATAGTGTTTGCACGTTCCATTGCCAATCCCATCAATAAAGGGGTGACTTTTGCCCAGCAACTGGCAGATGGAGATTTGAGGGCATCTTTGGATGTTGAACAGAATGATGAAATAGGAAAATTGTCCAAAGCGCTGAATAATATGGCCGATAAGTTGAGAGAAGTTGTGGCCAATGTGCAGAATGGAGCGGAAAACATTGCCTCGGCAAGTGAGCAGATGAGCTCCAATTCCCAGGAAATGTCCCAGGGTTCCAGTGAGCAGGCATCATCTGCCGAAGAGGTCTCTTCCTCTATGGAACAGATGAAATCCAACATTCAGCAAAATACGGACAATGCCCAGCAAACCGAAAAAATTTCAAATAATGCTGCTGAAAGCATTAAGAAGGGTAACGAGGCCTCTCAGAGTTCTGTTGAATCGATGAAGGAAATTGCCGATAAAATTTCCGTCATCAATGACATTGCCTTCCAGACCAATATCCTGGCATTGAATGCTGCTGTGGAAGCCGCAAGAGCCGGTGAACACGGAAAAGGTTTTGCCGTAGTGGCATCAGAAGTACGTAAGCTTGCTGAAAGAAGCGCCGAAGCGGCGAGCGAGATTGATGAGAAATCCAAATCCGGTGTACAGATTTCTGAACAAGCTGGAAAACAGTTGGAAGAGATCGTACCTGAAGTAGAAAAGACTTCCAATCTGGTTCAGGAGATCACCGCTGCAAGCAATGAGATGAACAGCGGAGCGGATCAGGTGAACAATGCCATCCAGCAGTTGAACCAGGTTACCCAGCAAAACGCTTCTTCCTCGGAAGAACTGGCATCCAATGCAGAGGAATTGTCCAGCCAGGCCGACCAGTTGAAGCAGGTGATCAGCTTTTTTAAACTGAATGGGGAGGATAAAAAACGGTATGAAACCCGTGAGCAGAAGAACCTTCAGTTTGAGCACATGAATCAGCAGGGTCATCAGCAAAATCAACAACAAAATGCTCAACAACAGGGAAAGACCCAGCAACAGCCTGAACAAAAGCAGGCCGCACAGCAACAACATACTGGTTCAACCCAAAAGGCAACCGGAACAACACAGCAATCCGGTAATGAATCCAAGGGTAACGGAGATGGCGTCGACCTGAAGATGTCCAATCAGAAAAAGGATGACAGCGATTTTGAAAATTATTAATCATGTTTGCTTTTTAATTTGAATTTTTCATTTTGCTTAGGTTTAGGGTTGTTTTAAGAAAGGCTGTCTGAGAAGGCAGCCTTTTTTATTTCAATTCTTACTGAGTTATATAGAACTTCTGTTTTTTTGATACGTATGGTATAAGGAAATATATAGTGGAAAATTATGAAAGATGAAAGCTCTTCCAGATTGAAAAAAAGAATAGCGGATCTGGAGCAACGCATTGAACAATTGGAACAATCCAATTTTCTCTACAAGAATATTGTGGATAACCTCCCACTGGGCATTCAGGTGTTCGATAAAGACGGTTATTCATTTAAGATCAACCGGAAACAAAAGGATCTTCTGGGTTTGTCCGATATGGATGAGGGCATCGGTGAGTTCAATGTGTTAACGGACCCCTATTCGAAAGCCATGGGGGCAGACAAAAAATACGAACAGGTTTACAAGGGTTCCACCTATTGAAAACGAATTTGAATACAACCTGGGCATTGAAGAC
>JAGXLC010000495.1 GCA_018334875.1 Bacteroidales bacterium
TCAAAACAAAAGCCCTGCTTTGGGTTAAGTTTGAAGCCGGTTTTCCGGCCAGGTTGACTTCCAGGTTCAGGTTAAGGGGCTCTCCTGGTGCGGTTTTTCCACCGACGGAAGTTGAGTAGTCTACATACTCATCGTTTACCATGCAGGTGGTGGTGAAGCTTATTCCTCTTCTTCCGCTAAAGCTGACCTGCCAGTCGCCGCCCATGGACGCGCCTCTTGATTCTACTTCTATCTCGTTGGCGAAAAATCTGATATGAGATCCGGAGTATTCTATTTTGTCACTAAATGATTTGCCATCTTTACGGATATTCATCTTCAGACCATCCATATCGCGTGGATTACCAACAGCTTTGATCAGTATCTTGTCGGCTGTATTATTCACTGTGAATGTTTCTGCCGAGTGCCTTTCAATAATAATATCAGACAGGGTGGTTCTTCTTTTATCAACAATTGCCGGACTGAAACCGGAGAGGGCAGAAACGAAAGCCTGATCAAACAGGTTATCGAGCTCTGAATGCAGATCCGCGGTAGTGTTCAAATGAAGATGAGAACCGGAATTGGGGCCTACAGTAGCTATATCCTGCATTAGTGATGATAGAGCATTACCTCCAATGGCCAGCGTATGGATTTTCATTTGCCGGGGTGGGCTGCTTAAATCAAGAGAGCCCGAAGGCCAGCCGGTTCCGTCGGGATATTCGTTATGGTCTGTAATTACTTTTGATCCCATCATATCATAGGATGGTTCCCGGTTTTGAATGCCATCGCTGAAGACAATGATGTTTCTTTCCTCCACCTCGTTGCTGAATTCATTGGCTGCGGCAAAAATTCCCCCACCCAGAGCAGTAAAACCGGAAGGAGATTTTGCACCCATATCCTCCTTAATAGATCCACTACCTTTCAATGGAATGGGTGGTGGACAATCTGTAAACTTATGAAGACCAGCACCGCCATCTTTTATAAAGTCATTTCTGGTATCATCGAAGTATACCACCCCAATACGATCGTCTATTACACCCCACTTCCGGTATTTCTTTAAAAAGAATCGAACACTACTATCCAGAACACTATACTTAGTTAATGAGCCTTCGGGTACACTCTGAGCCATGCTTCCCGATTTATCCAGAACAAGCATGATATCTGCAGGAGGACGGTCAGCAAAAACACCAATTTTAATTACTGCATCATCAATTAAGTTATTTTCATTATCATAGGCCCCTATCCTGGTTGAATCAATACCTAGCTCCGTGGGAGTACCACTGATTTCACCAGTAGGGTTATCTAAATTGATGCCATCTATATTAATCGATTCACCGGGCATTGGATACCATCCGCTGACCTCAACATCAGCATTTAGTGATTTTGGTGTTAGGGGCTGTCCTTTGGTGCCCGTCATAAAACATTGAGGTGCCTCATCCGAAGTAATTTGTTGACTATGAGCCGGAAGTGATTTACCAATTAACAATGAAAAAAAGATAAGCAACGCTAGATAGGGCGTTCTTCGTTTAATTACTTTTTTTTGTTTTTTCATAATTCATAATTTTAGGGGTTTGATAATTTTTGTCTGGTTTTATTTTAATGTATGACATTTATTAATTAACCTTTGCTAATTCCACTTCACGAAAATCACCTGTTTCATCCAGGGAAAACTGACAATCTGATAGCTCCAGGGCAAATTGTCCAGCAAAATGTCGATGGTATCCTGTTCGACATTCAGCTTCCATCCATTATCCACTTTGCTCAGCTTTCCCGGCCGCTGAAGAAATCCTTCACGCAGTCCTTGTGGAGTTGTATTTTTCAAAGCACCCCAGTTTTCAATTACAGCATGAAGCAATTTGTCGCATTCCCTGAGCTCGGCATCTTTCAGTTCAACATTTTTTGGCACAGGCATCTCAATGGGCAGCCCGAGCATCACTTTGTTAAAAACCAGTTCCGGCTCTTCCGGCCATTTGTCATTATTTGCCAGGTAGTGAAGCAGAAATGCCGCCCTGATTTGGGCTTGCCTGTTGATAAATTGATTTTCACGCACCAACCCCAATTCTTCGAACAATATTTGAAGATACGGGGTCAATAGAACCAGTCCTGAATTATCAATGTAATGATATTCTTTTTTTTCACTTTTTTCCTGATCATCATGGAAAAGGTTTTTGATATTTTCAATTGATGACGAATCCGATTTTCCAGCATGATCAGCCTGGCTTTGGTATTCATTGTTTTCTCCCGGCCATTTGGAATGGGGGTCTGAATTTTTTGTTTTATTATCCCCTGGCTGACGGATAATGGTGTCACTTTTATCTGTAGACGCTCTTTTGTCTTCGGATGTTCCTTCATCCGGCCATTCTGATTCCTTTTCCAGAAGATTCATCAGTTGTCCCGTGAAAATATCCTTGTTAGGGGAGGATTGACCCTGCCATTTTTCTATTATTCTTTTGATTGTCTCTTTTGTTGCTTTGTCCTGGCTTATGAGAAAGTCCCTATACCATCGGGTCAATAAAGATTGGATCAGGTCTTGCCTGTTTGTGCCATTATATTCAGTCTCTTCTAAAAAGACAACCATCATTTTTTCTACAAATGAAGTATAAACGTCATCGGATATTGTTTCTGAACCGGCAGCTTCATTGAGGAGCAGGTCATGGAACAGTTTAATGCCTGAATCGATATAGACTTTGTAGAAACTACCATAGTTTTCCAGAAGGTTTTCCAGAAAACGGGAAGAAAACTGGTAGGCCAGCCTTTGAGTAGTATAAGGTATTTGCTTGTTTAACTTTCTTAATTCCTCAACCAGCTTTGCATCTGTTAGCTGAAGCCTGACCATTTCCT
>JAGXLC010000496.1 GCA_018334875.1 Bacteroidales bacterium
CCCAAACTTTTTGCCAGGTTGAGCATTTTATGAGCCTCCCGCATTCCTGTGCACTTCATCAGCTTGATATTGATCCCGTCATACACCTGATAGGCATCCATTACCGAAGGTAGCCGTTGAATGGATTCATCGGCAATGATGGGCAGGGGGCTATTTTCACTTAACCAGGCTATATCCTCTGTTTGGTCTGTGGGCATGGGCTGTTCCACAAAAACAATGCCTTTTTCCTCAAGCCAGTGAACCATGTCAAGGGCCTGCTGCTTATCTTTCCAGCCGCCGTTGACATCTACGTAAAGGGGTTTGTCAGGAGCCACCGCCCTTACCGAGTTGATCATTTCCCTGTCGTTGTTGCTGCCCAGTTTTACCTTGAGGACATTAAAGCGATCCGCTTCCTTCGTTTTCTGCTTCACCGTTTCGGGCTCGTCGATGCCAATGGTAAAAGACGTGGACGGTGCTTTGGATTTATCGTAGCCCCATATTTTATACCAGGGGTATCCCATGAGCTTTCCCACCAGGTCATGAAGGGCGATATCAATGGAAGCCTTGGCAAAATGGTTGCCCGGGGCTACATGGTCCACATAATCCAGTATATTTTCCATTTCAAAGGGGTCTTTGAACTGACCCAGATCCAGTTGCTCATAAAATTTCTTTGCGCTTTCCGGATTTTCCGGATAATAGGGTGGCATGGCCGCTTCACCGTAGCCCGTATGACCTTCGTAGTGGATCTGAACCTGCATGTCCGGTGTGGTTGTCCGGGAATTTTTTGAAATCGTAAAGACATGCTTGAGCTGTAATTCGTATTCTTTGTAGGTTAATTTCATTTTACCCGATCCTTTAAACTTTTTTGAAATGTGTTTTGCCGGTGGATTCATGCCTGTAGCAGCCGGAAGCACAAATCCTGAAGCTGTCAGAATCCCGGCTTTTTTTAAAAAGTCTCTCCGGCTGTGTTTCATAAATTTTCATCATAAATTAAATTTCAATACGAGAGGGTAAAATTAAGACTATGCTACCAAAACTCCAAGGAACCCAAATCTACAACTAAAAATTGTCAGGCATTTTTTGCTTTAAGGATCACTATATAAAAAGAATTACCTGTGTCCTTTTTCCGAAAAAATTCTTAAATTGTGCAGCATAAACTTAAATCCTATTTTTTATGAAATCATTGAAAAATATTTCGCGTCGCAATTTCCTGAAGAAATCACTTTTTGTGGGTTCATCCGTTGGTTTAGGCGGCAGTTTAATTGCAGGCAGTGCTTTTCCCGTTTCTGCAAGGGAAAAAGTACGCTCAGCCGCAGAAAATTCCGGGAAACCGGTAAAATTTGCCATCTCATCCTATTCCTTCTGGCATTTTACCGATGAGAAAGTGCCTATCGAGGTGGTTATAGATGCTGCGGCAGAACTTGGTGTAGGAGGCGTTGATGTGCTGCACCGGCAGATGGAGAGCGAGGATACCGCTTACCTGAACAAGCTCAAGCGTTATGCCTGGCTGAACGGGGTGGATCTGATCAACCTTTCCATACATCAGGATTTTGTTGATCCCGATCCTGCAAAACGGAAAGAAGCCATAGAGCATACAAAACATTGTATCAAGCTGGCTTATCAGATGGGCATTCCGGCTATTCGTTTAAACTCGGGAAGATGGGGTACCGTAGAGTCATTCGACCGGTTAATGGAGTTAAGGGGCCAGGAGCCTCCCATTGAGGGATATGATGAGGAGGATGCATTTAAATGGTGCATTGATTCCATAGAACAGTGTGTTCCTGCAGCGGAGGAACATGGGGTAGTGATGGCCCTGGAAAATCATTGGGGCATATCTTCAACCCCTGAAGGATTGCTGCGGATTGTAAACGGTGTGGATTCCCCCTGGCTGGGTATACTCATGGATACAGGCAATTTCCTGGAAGATCCCTACGACGACCTGAAAAAGATTGCCCCGAAAACCATGCTCGTCTCTGCTAAAACCTATTACGGAGGGGGAGAATGGTATAGTTTGGATCTGGATTACCACAGAATTGCAAAAATGTTGCAAAACGTCAATTACAACGGATATGTAACCCTTGAATTTGAAGGGAAAGAAGACGCCCACACAGCCGTGCCCAAGAGCATAAAGCGATTACGAAAAGCGTTTGGGCAATAAACGGCTCTTGACAGGTATAAATGTTTTGAGAATATAATAAAGGCCTCAGCATAGGGAAAGTTGAAGGCCTTTATTATTTTTTACATTGGTAATAAAAGTATGCAAATCCTTTATAAGAATTGCTTCTGCTGGACAAATTCCTTTGACGCAGAGGTCATCTAATCCTGGCCGGTGACCTTTTCTGCCAGGAAGTTCATTTTGTCTTGTGAGGTCTCCGCGTATCCTACGAACTTGTTCTCCTCAATGTTTCCGATCACCTGAACTTTTTCTCCCTGAACGTAAAACGTAAAGGTAATCTCTTCTTCCTCAATCCCGATCCCTCTGATGCTTACATCCCGGCTTCTTTCGAAGACTACTTTACCCTCGAGCTGGTCCTCGGCCTGTTCTATAACAAGCTTGCCCTTTTGAAATTCATAAGGTGCCTGGGTGACATCAAATTTCCATTCGCCGATAAGATCATTATTGGGATTGGAAGCCGTTGTCGAAACGGAAACGATAATAAAAAACAGTGCGGTGATCAAAAGATTCAATTTTTTCATTTTAATGGTCTTTTAGGATTAATGAATAGTATATAATTTTAAATCCGGATAATTTCCCATCAAATATAATAAAAAAATTAAACATTCAATCTTTATCCATTTTAGAAAGATTATTGTTAAAATTGTAGACAAAAATCAA
>JAGXLC010000497.1 GCA_018334875.1 Bacteroidales bacterium
GTGCTACCTTCCGAGGCGTTGAAGAAGGTGGTATATGCAAAGCAGGAGTTTCAGGGCCCTCAAAAATTGTCGGTAAAGTTGAATGTGCCTGATACCTTGTTGTTTTATAAAGATATCACAATACAGGCTTATAAATCAAATAAAAAAACCGAAAGAGCATCTATTTTGAACTGGGAACTCAAATCTTTTAACAGAAGTATAGGAGCCCAAGGCATCTATCCGCTCGAGAAATATTGGAATATGAAACCTGAAACGGGTTTTAACGGAACAATACCTAAAGATCAGATTATTGACCTTTCTTCTCATTTTAAGGATGGTGTATTGGAATGGAATGTCCCTGATGGTAAATGGACTGTTGTAAGATACGGAATGACATGTACCGGTGAGCGTCCCAATCGTCCGTCAGAGAATGCGGATGGGCTGAATTTGGATCACATGAGTGAGGACGCATTAAGCTCTTACTATCAAAAGGTATTGTTGCCGCTTATGAATGAAGCAAAAGATGCAGGCAATAGTCTGGTATATTTACATTCTGACAGTTGGGAAATGAAGGTCATCAATTGGACACAAGACTTCAGAAAAGAGTTTGAAGCCCGTAGAGGATACGATCCCCTAGATTATATGCCGGTATTAACCAATAAAATAGTAGGGAACAGAGCCGAAAGCAACCGGTTTTTATTTGATTTACGCAGAACAGTAGGAGATTTGGTTGCTGAAAATCATTATCAGTACCTTTCCGAATTGGCTCATAAAAATGATATGCTCATGCATCCGGAATCAGGAGGCCCCCATGCCGCACCAATTGATGGGCTATATACCATGAGTTTCAACGATGAATTAATGGGCGAATTTTGGGCCAGGTCCAGCACGCATCGGGTGAAAGCTTCCGAGCGCCTGACAGTAAGGCAAAGTGCCTGTGCTGCACATACCAATGGCAGGAGGTTTGTTACTGCAGAAGGGCCTACATCAATCGGGCCGCAATGGGAAAGAGCTCCTAGAGAACTGAAGGGAGTCATTGACAGGGTTTTTTGTTCAGGTGTAAATAAAATTGTCTGGCATACCTTTTCGGCCTCTCCGGAAAAGTTTGGCAAACCGGGGAATAGTTATTTTGCAGGTACACATCTAAATGCAAATGCCACATGGTGGGAAGAGTCCAAACCGTTCATTGACTACCTGAATAGGTCTTCTTATCTGCTGAGTTTGGGTCTTTTTGAAGCGGATGTCCTGTATTACTATGGCTCAAATGTTCCAAATTTTGTCTTCATGAAAAATGAGTTGAAAGAACTTGATTTCGGTTATGACTGGGACAAATGTGCCAGTCATGTCCTGTTGAACCGCGTTTCATTTGAAGATGGCCGTTTGAGGCTTCCCGACGGGATGACCTACCAGGTATTGAGGCTTCCCGATCGCGAGGCCATTAACCTGGAAGTACTGCGTAAGGTCGAGGAACTGGTGAAAAACGGTGCTACAGTAATAGGTCCACGGCCTGAACGGGCAACCGGTTTATCAGAATATCCCGAATCGGATAAAGAAGTGAAAGAAATAGCCGATCGCTTGTGGGGTGATATCGACGGCAAGCAGGTTACCCAGAATACCTACGGAGAAGGAAAAGTCATCCATGGCCCGGATATTAATCAGGTACTCGAAGAAAAGGGGGTCATTCCTGATCTGACCTTCAACAGCAGTAAAGAAGCAACCCAGTTGGACTATATCCATCGTTATACAGATGATCTGGATATCTACTTCGTGGTGAACCGTTTTGCTTACGATGGGATCAATGATTTTGAATATCGCTATAAAACATCCCTTCCCGACAGATACGAACAGGTGGAAGTGGGCTTCCGTGTGACAGGTAAGGTACCTGAAATCTGGGATCCCATGACCGGAGAAACCAAAAAAGTAAGCACCTACCGCGAAGAAAACGGACGTACCTATATTCCCCTTCATTTTGCACCGGAGGGATCTAAATTTATTGTTTTTAGAGACGACAAGGATAAAGATCATGACACGCATATAACCAAAATTACCAGGAACGGAAAGGATCTGTTTCCTGTGAGTGATCTGCCTGTGCTGAAACATCCTTATATTGAACCGGAATATTACGGCGGTGATCTCACTGCTGCTGTATATGAACCTGGAGAGTATGAACTTACCTTTTCTGACGGAAATGTGAAAACCTTTACTTTTAATCGTCCTTTGCAGGAGAAAAGAATAGAGAGCCCGTGGGAGGTTTCATTTGATCCCGAATGGGGAGGCCCTGAGGATACGGTGTTTAATGAATTAAGATCATGGACAGCGTTTGATGCCAAAGGCATTAGATATTATTCCGGTGATGCCACCTATGAACAAACCTTCAACGTCTCCCGGGAAGATCTGGAGGATCAATCTGTCTTTTTAGATCTGGGGAATGTACTGGAACTGGCTTCTGTTCGGTTAAACGGGAATGATCTGGGTGTTCAGTGGAAGAGCCCGTTTCGTGTTGATATAACCGATGTGGTCAAAGCCGGTGAAAATACTCTTGAGGTAGAAGTAACCAATCTATGGCCGAACCGTTTGATAGGGGATAGCAAACTTTCCGAAGAGGAAAAGTACACCCGGACCAATGTCACGAAGTTTGAGGCGGAGGATTCAGAGAAGTATTTACGGGAATCCGGTTTGCTGGGACCTGTAAAGGTGATCTTTGCCAAAAATTTAGTGGTAAGTAAAGATAAGTAGTTCTATATAGAATAAATTCAAGTAGATAATGAATAATATCAAAAGAAGAGATTTAATTAAGTTGTTAGGTGCTATTTCTTTTGGTATAGTTATACCTTCC
>JAGXLC010000498.1 GCA_018334875.1 Bacteroidales bacterium
TTGTAGCCATAGGTTTGACTGAGCGCATTGAACAGCAGCCTTTCAGCCACCTCTTTCTTCTTCGGCGGATGAATGCAATCGGGCTCCCCGATGTCCAGGGTAACAGCCATACCGGAATTGGGTATCAGATCCAGGCATTCTAATTGTACTTCGCGTATGAAAGCAGAATTTTCAGGGGTGGAAAAGGCTTCGTTTCCGCCATACATGTAGGGTGCAATCTGTACATAGTAAAACGGAAAATTGCCAATCTCCCATCGGTTTCGCCAGTCCTTTACCATCGCGGGAAAAAACTCTTTATACTTTTCGGGCTCCAGGCGGTTGGATTCCCCCTGATACCAGAGCGCTCCCTTTATCCGGTAAGGGATCAGCGGATGAATCATCGAATTGTAAAGTGCGGTAAGAATATGATTGGTGTTTTCTTTGATATCTGTATCTTCCAGATCAACTTCCTGATATTCGTTCATCACTTCCTTGCTGATCCAGGCCTGAACGGAACTGCCTCCCCAGGAAGTGTGGATCATGCCCACCGGCACATCCAGGATCTCCTGCAATTGCCTGCCAAAGAAATAAGCTACAGCACTGAAACCCCAGACATTCTCCGGTGAGGCCTGTTGCCACGCCTCATATTCTTCAACATCTTTTAATGGCGTTTTCGAACCGATCCGGTCTACAGTAAACAGCCGCAAATCAGGATTTGCCGATTTAGCCGTCGCCATCCCGGAGCCATAAGTGGGCTGGCCGGTATAACCCCTGAGGGGCTGCTGCATGTTGGATTGTCCGGAACACAACCAGACTTCCCCGAAAACTACATTTCCGAGGGTAATGTTCGAATCCTTGCTCTTAATCTGAATGGTCTGGGCCTTCTTGCTGTTTGTGGTTTCTACCTCCACACGCCAATCACCGTTATCATCTGCCTGAACGCTCAGATCCTCATTCAACCAGGAAGTTTCAATGGTGATTTTCTCATTCGCATCAGCCCAGCCCCATAACACAACGGTGGCATTGCGCTGTAAGACCATATTGGAGGATACGATGGCAGGAAGCTTCACTTCTGCACGGATGGGTTGGGCCCATAGCATAAGAAAGGCTGCTAATACGGAAATTAAAGTTGCTTTTTTCATCAGGTTAACAATTTATTAAAAGGTTTGAATACAGATTAATTATGAGGTCAAATTTACAAGATTTGTTTGTATCACCATGGAAAATAGAGATTAAAAATATCATCGAAATATCAGTTTGTTCGCCCAATCCAATTCATCCTGTGAGACGGTATGGGGGCGTCCGTCATAAACCTTAAGGTGCACATCGGCATGCAGCTCCTTCAAAATGCGCACGCTTTCATTTACACGTTCCAGGGGTACGTGTGGGTCCGGATTGCCGGTGGAGATGAATATCGGCATGCCGTTGAAGTCGGCTATAGCAACTTTTTCAACAGCGTCTAAATTGATTTCTTGTCTTTTAGGCATTTTTCAACCTCTCTTGAATCATTTCCAATGCCATTTGTTTTTCTCTTACTTTACCAACTCTTATAGAATCGGCCAAAGCTACCAATTCATAGAGATTACTATCTCGCAGACAGGCCTCCGGTAGGTTAGGATGCAGAGGCTCTATTGCCTGACCACGGATATTACCTTTTGCAAATGGCCAAACATAGATTTCGTTACTTGAAATTTGATTTTTTAAAGGAGGGGCTGAATGGGCAGTCTCCAGTCCTCTGGTTAATGGTCCTGGTTGCTGCGGAAAGACATACTGTAGCCCTGATTTTAAAAAATCTAATAATGCTAGTTTGTTAATTGATTCCTTATCGCCTCTGCATTTTTTTCTATCTATTTGTTAGTAAATTAAATAAAGGTTCATTGATATAATAATTTCCGGTTCCTAATTTTTTCTTTTTCAATAATCCATCATCCGCTAACTTATTCAAATAATTAGCTGCCGTTATCCGTGAAACATCCAAATCATTTACTACAAATTCAATTTTTGTGTAAGGATGTTTGAATAAATTGTTCAGCAAATCCTGGCTATAGAATTTATAATGATCACGTATTTTATGTTTATAGCTCATCATGAGATCACTAATCTTTAGAATCAAGTCTATTGTTTCTCTTGAGGTTTGCTCTATCCCATTTATCATAAACAATAACCAATCTTCCCAGGAATCTGTTTCTCTTACTTTTTGGAGCAGACGGTAGTAATCAGGTTTATTTTTAATGATATAGCTGCTTAAATACAAAATCGGAAGATCCTGTAATTTTTTCTGTATCAGGTATAAAATATTGATTATCCTGCCAGTTCTACCATTTCCGTCGTAAAAAGGATGAATACTCTCGAATTGATAATGGATAATTGCCATTTTAACCAACGGGTCTAATTCATATTGGTCGTGGCTATTTATAAATTTTTCCAGATTATCCATTAATCGCTCAATATCTTTGTAATCTTGCGGAGGAGTATAAACTACTTCACCGGTTGCAGAATTTTTCAATTCAGTTCCCGGAAGTTTTCTAAATCCGGCATTGTTTCCTTCCAATTCCTTTTGTATCCTAAAAATGATATTATTGGTGAGAAATCCCTTTTGTAAAATTAATTCAAATCCTTTTCTCACTGCCGCTGCATAATTTTGGACTTCTTTGGCATTTATGGAGGTGAAAGAATCAAAGTTTAACTCTGATTTATATAAATCATCATTGGTGGTGATAATATTTTCAATCGCTGAACTATCCTTTGCTTCCTGCAATCCAAGTGTATTTATAAGTATATTTTGATTAGGTATTTTTGAAGCAATTCCTTTCAACTCTGCCAG
>JAGXLC010000499.1 GCA_018334875.1 Bacteroidales bacterium
TTTCTGCGGAAAGAAAAAACGGACAGACGGTTTCTCTACAAATACAATCGGAAAAGGGCGGCAAGCTGCGGTTGAAAAATCCCCTGGGTGATCAGATCACTGGCCTGGAAGGACTTCCCCATCAAACAGAGGATGGAATTCTTACCATCCAGACAGAGCCCGGCCAGACGATTGAGCTGGAAAGAAAGTGATGACATTATGAATCAATAAAACCGTTCAATATGAATTCAAGATATCGTGTGATGAGCGCTGTTGCGCACAAAGAACCTGATAAAGTACCTGTGGATCTTGGCAGCAACCCAAGCTCCGGTATTTCAGCCATTGCTTATTCCAACCTGGTAAAATACCTTGGAAAAGATTTCAAAGTGAAGATTTACGATATCGTACAGCAACTGGCCCAGCCCGATGATGAAATACTCGGGCTTTTCGGGGTTGATGTACTGGATATCGGAAGGATGTTCAACGAAAAGGAAGAACACTGGCATCCCACGGTACTCGCTGACGGTACAAAAGCTTATTATCCCAAATGGTTTAATCCGGAAAAGGATGCCAACGGAGACTGGATTGCCAGGGCAGGGACGGGAAAGGCTATTGCCAAAATGCCAGAAGACTCGACTTTTTTTGACCAGACCTATTTCCCCTGGGTTGACGGCTATCCCCCAAACGCGGAAGGCCTGGATGAGGCCATGGCCCATGTTCCGTGGGCCGCATTTGTCCACAGCCCGTGGGATAATGCTGATATGCCTGGATTTTGGCAGGAACTGAGAAGGAGAACGCTTGAGTTGAGACAAACTACAGATAAGGCCTTGATGGTGGTTGCCGGCGGCAACTTGTTCGAATGGGGAAATTTTATCCGTAGGATGGACAATTTTCTGATGGATCTCTACCTTGAGCCGGACAATGTTGAAGCCCTTCTCGATGGATTGATGGAACGCCATCTTCAAATGCTATCAAAGATAAGCGAATACGTGGGAGACATTGTGGATATCATACGGGTTGGCGATGACCTCGGAGCCATGAATGGCCCTCTGATGGACCCCGAAATTTACCGACGTTTCTTCAAGCCAAGACACAAACAATTGTGCGATTATGTAAAACAGCACAGCAACATGTATACCTTTTTGCATTCGTGCGGTTCAATCTATCAGTTGATTCCTGATCTGATAGAGGCCGGCTTTGATATTTTAAATCCTGTACAGACCCAAACCAGGGATATGGAACCCCAAAAACTGAAAAACGAATTTGGAAGAGATATCACCTTTTGGGGAGGCGGAGTTGAAACGGCTGGCACTTTAAATAAAGGCACTCCCGGACAAGTCAGGGATGAGGTACTTCAGCGCCTTGAGATATTTTCTAAGGAGGGAGGTTTTGTTTTTAATACAATACACAACATTCTCCCGGAGGTGCCCCCGGAAAATATCATTGCCATGTTTAATGCCATAAAAGAATTTAATGGAGACAAGCCGATAAACTTCACTTAAAAAAACAAGCTTATGGATATTCCATATATTGATTATGCTGTAATTGTTGTTTATTTAATAGTCATAATAGGCATAGGAGTCTATGCCGGTTTATCGCGAAAAAAAGGCTCCAGCGAAGGATTTTTCCTGGCCGGCCGGTCTTTGAAGTGGCCCCTTATAGGAGCTTCCCTGTTTGCCGCCAATATTTCCACCATCCATATGGTAGGCCTGGCAGGTCAGGGATATGCAGATGGGATTGTATGGGGAAATTTTGAGTGGGGTGCCCCTTTTCTTCTTATTGTATTGGGTTTAATATTTGCCCCTTTTTATTTCAGGACAAAAAACACAACACTTCCTCAGTTTCTGGAGTGGCGGTATAATAAAGCTACCAGATCCATGCTGGCAGTGATATCGCTCTTTACCGCCTTGTTTCTGCACATTGGGGTGAGTTTGTATGCAGGGGGATTGATTTTTGAGAATTTTTTTGGTATTGAAAGATACACGGCAATTCTTAGTATAGCCGCTGCAACACTGATCTATGCCATAGTAGGCGGATTGAAAGCCATTGTATGGACCGAAACTTTACAAACGGGAGTTCTTATAGTTGGAGCCACGGCTTTAACCCTTATTGCCATGTTTGCTCTGCCTGAACATGGTATATATAACTATTCCGATTTGAAAGAAGCAGTAAAACCTGACCAACTTAGTGTTCTGCATACATCCTCCGAGTCACCGCTTCCCTGGTGGGCTTTTGCCCTGGGATTTCCCGTGCTGGGATTGAATTACTGGTGTGCCGACCAAACCATTGTGCAGAAAGTACTGGGAGCCAAAACCATGAAAGATGGTCAGATCGGCCCTATCTTTGCGGGATTTATTAAAATACTTCCTGTTTTCATAATGGTTTTCCCCGGAGTTTTTGCCTACGTACTTTTGAGTGGGCAGATTGATGTAGCCGATGATGCTTTACCCGTATTAATTGTGGAAGTATTGCCCGTAGGCCTGAGAGGCTTGATGGCAGCAGCGCTTCTGGCCGCTTTGATGAGTACCATAGCAGCGGCACTGAACAGTGCGGGTACTTTGGTTTCTAACGATATAGTCAAACAACACCGCCCTAACGTTTCCGAAAGAAAGCTTTTGATCATCGGAAGGGCCACCATTTTAACGGTTATTGTGATTGCCATAGCATGGTCCCCTTTGATAGCCCAATTCCCCAGTATTTTTGAGGCCATCAACGATCTGCTGGCTATACTGTCTCCCTCCATCTCGGTGGTATTTATTTTCGGGGTGATGTCGAAAAGAGGCACTCCCAAAGCGGGCCATTACACATTGGTATTCGG
>JAGXLC010000500.1 GCA_018334875.1 Bacteroidales bacterium
AGGTTATCGGATTAAACGGCCAGAGCGGCAATCAGGCCGTAGTATTCGACTCGCTGGAGGAACTCCGTAAGAAAGATATACCCGGGCGGCTGACATTGTTCAGCCAGACCACCATGAGCCTGGACGAATATTACAAGGTGGTGGACTATCTCAAAAACCGCGGCAGTGAGGTAAAAGTGTGGGATTCGATCTGTCGTCAGGTATCCGGCCGGCGGGAAGAGATAGAACAATTCTGCAGGACCCACGATAAAATTATATTCGTAGCAGGCCGGCATTCTTCCAACGGAAAGGTGCTTTACAGCATCTGCAAACAGCAAAATCCCCATGCCCGTTTTGTTTCCTCTGCCAATGAGGTTCGCAGCGACTGGTTCAGCGAAGAAGAAAGCGTAGGGATATGCGGAGCCACCTCTACGCCGCAGTGGCTGCTTGAGCAGGTAAGACAAACTGTTGATGAACTTTAAATTATTCAGTGGGCAAACCTGCAAATCCGGAGCATGGAGGAAGAATCAAATAGTCATTTATAGTCATTGGTTGTCATTGATGGTCATTGATGGTCATTGATGGTCATTGATTGTTTGACAAGAGTTTGACAGGAGTTTGACCGGAGTTTGAACCAGAAAAGCTACAGTTGGCAGGAAAATAAAATGGTCATTCGGTGGTCATTCAGTTGTTAATTCGATTGTCATTCCTTGTCATTCGGTTGTATCCGCAGATCATCAAACCTTGAATTTCTAAAACCTGAAACTTTTCGTTTTTTCCTTTTCCCATCTTCTCGCCTTCCCGTATTCCCGCATTCCCTACTTCACCTCACCCATCGCTCTCTCATTCTTTCGTGCTGTCGTGCCAACGTGCCGTCGTTCTTTCCTGACTCTAATTGACCCACGCTAGAGCGTGGCTCTACAAATGCTCTTCACTACCTATGTGTTCGCTCACTACTCAAAACTAATTGGTTAGGCTTTCTATCTTTCTTTCAATCAATCAATCAATCATTCAATCATTCGTTCCCTCGCCCCCTCGTTCTTTCGCTCCCTCGTTCTTTCGTGCCGTCGTGTCGTCGTGTCGTCGTGCCGTCGTTCCCTCGTGCTGTCATACCGTCGTTTCCTCCTCTTCATCCAGTCCGAAATACTTCACCATGGCATCGGCCTGGCGGATGGTTTCAGGAGCAGGACCTTCGGGTTCCAGGTCAAGATTAAAAAGGCTTCCACAGCCTGCTTCAATGAACTTGCTTTTTAACCGTTCATTTTTGCTGATATCGGATGCAAGAAAAGTGCTCAAACGATCGAGCGCCCAGTATCTCGAATCTTCTCTTGATGCATCCATGATCTCTTTCAGCTTTTCACCCTCAGGGGTGTTTTCATGGGTAAGAAAAAGGAATGTACGGACCACGACTACCTGATTAACTACCTCTGCCACTAAATAACCCACTTTATACTTGTTGGAAATCCTGAACTCTATCAATCTTGTACGGCCTTTCTGCATTAGTACCCTGGGCACGGACAGGGACACCAGAATATCCATATGCAAATGAGCCTTGAAAAGGCAGTCAATTCGCTCATACAATCGTTCCAGGGCATGTGCCTGAATGTAAAGATCCAGATCCTTCCCGGGATCCATCCAGGGTATCTTCAGCGTTTTGGCTTTCAATTTAAACCACTTAAATTGCTCTATATGCCCGGGGATACCTATCCTATAAACCGTTCGATTTTCACGGCCCAGCTTAACAGAAAGCTGCTCGGCCGGTTTTTTATACATAATGATTCTCAGACAGGATCTTTTTTTATTTTTATAACAATCCTGAACCTCGAAATCAAATGAATAAAAAGTACCAATTATTTTTCCCCTGTAAAGGGAACCAATCTGCACCATGTTAAGTAGTAATTCCATGGCCCGGTCTTCAAGATCTTTATAATCCAGCACCTGCTCCATAGCTTCCCTTACCCGGTTTAATCCATGCGTTGTCAGATCCACAATGAATGGCTTATAGAAATAAAAGGTATAAACGACAATAAAATAATCGTGGAGCGTAATCAGGGGACCCCCTTCATACAGTTCTATCTTATGTTCATGCATCCAACGGTTAAAAAACCAATTGTAAAATTTAATCAGTCTGGAATAAATTCTCTGGTCCGGGGCCGCTTCTACACGAACGGAACCAAAACGGATCCTGTTAAAGAACTCCACCTCCTCCCTGGAAATCTGATTATACAGTTCTATGCATTCCAATTGGGTCAGAACATGCTTTAAACTGGCAATGGCCTGCTTTTTATATTGAACATCCCTGTGTTGCTCCTGAGAAGGATTTTTCTTTTTGCGTTTATTCTTTTTCTGTGGCATATACCTGGAGATTTTTGATGGTTGTGGTTTGGAAACGATTCGGTTGTATTAGGCTTGATATCTATTATTTTCAGTTTAAATGCTTAACACAGATTGCATCCCCCTCGCTATCCATCCCCCGGATTACTGGTGGATGCTAAAATTCCCAAACACATTTTGCAGGACAAGATACGAAAAATTTTCAAAAAAAATGGCCACGAATGCACGAATTCCGATTTATGGGTGTTTAATACAAAAGTTTGCAGCTTACTATATTGCAGAATCAAATTTAAGGGAAATAGATTTAGTAAAAACATTTGGTCCCGCCTTCTGCGGGAGCAGTTGCCAAATCGAATAAGCCGCAGCTAGCAGATAAATATAGCGGTCGCTGAGGGCATTAAGTTGGCAGCAACCCCTGAAAGCTACAGTTGGCAGGGAAATTAAATTGTCATTTGGTGGTCATTGGATGGTTTGACA
>JAGXLC010000501.1 GCA_018334875.1 Bacteroidales bacterium
CTCTCACATAAAATTATTTACAGCTATATATCCATATCTACAAAATTAACGTTAATTTTGTAGATTAAACTTCATAATTTTCGTTAAAATGAAGGAAAAAATTATGGAAATCCAAAGATATTTGAAAGAACCAATCGAATCACGATTAAATGGGGATAAAAACAAAATTGTGATTCTTTATGGAGCCCGTCAAACCGGGAAAACTACCCTGGCAACACATATCCTTGATGCGTCAGGAAAAAAAGTTATGGCTGTAAATGCTGATCAGCAAAAATATATCGATGTTTTATCAAGTAAAGATGCCCGAAAACTGAAGGGACTGATTGGTAAGAACGAAATTTTATTTATTGATGAAGCACAGCGTATTCCTGACATCGGGATCAATTTAAAAATAATCCATGAAGAGTTACCGGAATTAAGAGTGTTTATTACCGGTTCCTCTTCGATACATATTGCTACTCAGGTGGCGGAAGCATTAACCGGCAGAAAATTCGTATTTTCTTTATATCCACTTTCGTTAAAAGAGCTGAATTATCATTACAGTTCATTTGAAATCGATGATATGCTGGAAGAATTACTAATTTATGGAAGCTATCCCGAGGTGTTTACTGAGCAAGGGTATCATGAAAAGAAGCTGATTCTGGAAGAATTAGGAAATTCTTACCTATACAAAGATATTTTTGAACTCACAGGAATCCGCAATAAAAAAAAATTGTCTGATTTATTACGATTATTGGCTTTTCAAATCGGAAGCGAAGTATCCATCCATGAACTGAGCCAACAATTAAACCTCAGCCGTGATGCCGTTAACCATTATTTGTATTTGCTGGAACAATCCTTTGTTATTTTTAGATTATCCGGTTTCAGCAGAAATCTTAGAAAAGAAATTTCCAAGATGGATAAATTTTATTTTTACGACAATGGAATTAGGAATATGATTATAAACAATTACAACCCGAAGCCTTACCGGAATGATCTTGGAGAGCTTTGGGAAAATTTTGTTCTGGCAGAACGTCAAAAATATTTAAGTTATCTCCAAATACCTGTGAATAATTACTTCTGGCGGATCTACACCGGCGGAGAGATTGATTATATTGAGGAACATAGTGGAAATTTATGGGGTTATGAGATAAAACTTAATAAATCAGCAAAAACAAAACCACCAAAGACATGGACTAAATCTTATCCCGAAAGTTCGTTTGAGGTAATAAGCAGGGAAAATTATCAGCAGTTTTTGATTTAAAGCGATTGCAACAGGTTATCCCCTCCATTCCCGGCGCCTCGTCAGAGTGCGCGATAAAACCAGCCATATCTGCTCTCTGTTGATTGATCATATATTTCAAGAACCACTCCCCTGTTGAGCATGAAGTTGGTCGCATCAACAACAGAGACACACGGCAGTTTGGCTCTACCTCCAAACAATATTTTCTTCTAACAGCCAGAAACCTGATACCTTTCTTATGCAAAATCAATCTAAATTACCATAAAAAAGATCAAAAGTGCCAGTACATTACTTGTACGAATGATCTCGTCATTTCAGAAAGAATGGCCACTGCCGGGTATACACCCGAAGAAATGCAGAATGGAAAACAGTTAGTTGAAGGCGCAGAAGAAGCTTACGAGGTGAATCACAAAGAAAAGGGCGAATACAATGAAGCCCGCGATAATCATCAGGAAGCAAAAAATGCTTTTCACGACAAATACATCCGCGATTTGGAATTTACTCGTATTGCCCTGTCCGAAGATCCTAAAAAACTGGAGTATATTGGCGCTACCGGAAGACGAAGCCGCACCCAGGCAGCTTATCTCAAGCAAGCCAAACATTTTTACAGCTCCCTTGAGCAGGATGAAAATCTGCTTCAAAAGATGGCCAGGTTCGGATATACCGGTGAAATGATGAAAGAACGACTGGACGACATCGAGGAGCTTTATCAACTCATGGAGAAAATCGAATCGGAAGAAGGTGATGCACAACACCAAATACAGGTCCGTAACGAAAAACTCGATGAACTGGAGGACTGGACCTCTGTTTACAAAAAAGTCGCCTTGCTTATGTTTGAAGACGATGCGCAATACCTCGAAAAACTGGGTATTGTTATGAAATCCTGAACCCACCCCTTCGGTAAATAACGGCCAGGCAGCTTCGCTGCCTGGCTTTTTTATTGCTTAACCCGAATTATTCAAGAATAATTCTGACGCTATTGAAAAACCTGACTTTTTGCTTCAATATTTTTCGCAAAAAGTTGGTTTTTCTAACGCGGGGTTTCCTGGATCCTTCCCGCAACCCCTCCCGCATTCATAAACGAATCCCGCTGGTAAGCGGGATTCGTTTATGAATGATCCAGGTTAAATTTCTTGACGTTTAGCCCATCAATTTCTAAATTTATGATTTTTAAAGTCAAATTTTGATTGTATCATCTTAAACCCCCTTACTATGAAGGAAAACTCCAATCATCTCAATACTTTGTCGGTTCCCCCCAAGGCAAATTTTTCGTTACAGCATGTCGATCCCTCGGATACACATGATCTGGATGACAAGCAGGAAGCCCAAAAGAAGCTGGAAAAGATCCGTGAAGAGCTGACCGAACTACAGGAGATACTATATGCCCAGGGGAAATATGCTGTTCTGATCCTTTTTCAGGCTATGGACACCGGGGGAAAGGACGGCACCATCCGCCATGTTTTTGGCCCGTTAAATCCACAGGGGGTGAGGGTTATTAACTTTAAGGCACCCTGTGGAACTGAGCTGGAACATGATTATCTTTGGCGGATTCATAA
>JAGXLC010000502.1 GCA_018334875.1 Bacteroidales bacterium
CTGATTCCAGCGTTCCATCGCATACTGAAATACCGGTACGGAACATGACATTACAGAATGAGCCCCGAAAAGAAGAACCATTACAACGATGATTGCTTTCATCCGCTTTTTCAAAATCATAGCTTCTTTCCTTTCCTTTTAAACAAAGATTTATCTTAATAACATGTAGTACCTTAACGGTTAAATTCTTGCTTTTTTGGCAAAACTTGCCCGGTAAGGTACTGTGGCAAAATTTATGAGGCAATTTTCAAAGATAAAAATAATTGAAAAAAATCATGACCTTTATATAATTATGCCTCATAAATTTTGCTTGCTATTAATTTATAAAGAGTACAAACAATTTAAAAAGTTTGCATTGGAAAATAACAAAAGGCCTATAGCAAAAGACATTATAATTAGAGTTTGTCCAAAAAGTCCTTCTTGTCCCTTCATGATGTCCTTTGTGTTCTCCGTGGTTAATATTATATTTTTGAACCACAGAATTATACAGGGAACAAATATGAAGTAACGCATAAATAATTTAAAAGAGCTTTCGACTTGATGGACAGGCTCTAATTATCACTCCCCTTCATAACAAAATATCTCACCCTTTTCGCTGACCATATAAAGTTTGTCTTCTGCAGCAATCAAACCATCATGTGCCGGCAGACAGTCTATTTTATAACGGGCCAGCCGCTCTCCATCTTTTTTTGATACAACCCAGATAAAAGCTCCATTTTTGCCTTTCAGCCATTCAGTCTGCTCCTGCATTTTCTCCTGAAATGCTTTCTCATTGGAGCGACCCCACATCTCTTTTTCATCCACTATATCTTTTGGGCCCGCAAGGAAAAGCTTGTCGCCGGCAAGCACCATTGCACGTGCCATAATATCGGGCCGTAACATCTCCCAGTTATAGTCCAGTGCAGTTAGTTTCTCCTTAGGCATGGCATCCAATTTTTTCCAGTTCACTGTATGGGCTGCAAGTCCGTTGTCGGTATCGTATTTTCCTTCCGGCCAATTATCTCCTTCCAGGCTAGGAATCCCGACTTTTCGTTCAGGTATCTTGTTGGCACTGTATAATTTATACTCATTAATAGAGGTATTGCAAAGCAATTCGGGGAGCAGACCATAAGAATAAGCATTTTCTTCATCGAGACACATAATCCGGCCATATGGAACACGTTTCGGCGGAAGTTGAAATTCAGCCCATCCTTCACCGGCAACCCGGCCATAAAGCCAGTATGTACGATGCTGCCAGGAATCATCAAGGAAAGATGTAGGAGAGAACAGGTGAACCTCTTCTCCGTACTGATTATCCGGTCTCTGAGGACGAACACGCACACGTTTACCATCTTTATTAAAGGTCTGTGACCGCATATAAATATATTTTCCGTCGCTGGAAAGGATGTCAGGCTGGGCTACAGGCATGTGTTTGCCCATAAGAAGATCCTGAAGATTTTTATCGGATCCCGGTACTTTACTGTCCATAACATTTTTTGAGATCATCTCTCCTGTTTGGGGATTCAGAACCGCCATTTGCAATCCGCCATCCAGGAACATAGACCGACCTGCGACACAGTATAATTTATCGTCCTCTACCAAGACACTACCGGATATGGGCCAGGCAGATTCCAACTGACCGTATGACATAATTTTCCTGTCATTCGGAGCCACCTGGTAACGCCATACCAGTTGCCCGTCATCGGTGCGAACCGCATACACCGATCCATCGCTGCATCCAAACAGGGCCATGCCATTATATATTGTCGGTGGCGAATCGATTCGTCCGCCGGCAGTAAAATGCCAAAGTTCTTCACCTGAATCAGTATCTAAAGCATACACCGTATGTTCGTCCACCGCGCTTACAAACAGCTTTCCTTTTGCTACAACAGGCTGACTCACTTCTCCATCCAGATCTATCTTCCAGGAATTGCGAATATCGGAGGATAACTGTGTTTGAATGTACCCGCTCCTTCCATTATCGTGGCGATATGCCGGCCAGGACTTCCCCGGATTGTAAGTCTCTGCATTCACCTCACCGTAAGCAGGACCTTTCTGTAACCTTTCAGTCTCGGTTATATTCTCGGCTGGTTGTATCTTATCGGTAAGCGCATTGAAACCGGTCAGCTTTGACTGATAATAACAGGCACACGCATGGGGAGGAGTATAAATCAGCCCATTGGCGGGCATCATTCCATATATGCAGCCGCCACGCACCCAATGGTTGATCTCCCATTCGCCTTCTTTCATATCAAAACCTGTGACGCCCATCATAGGGGGAAAAAGAAAATCTTCCGTTGCTCTTCCCGGATAGCATCGCTGATGAATGTAAAAGGAACTGATGGGATTTTCATAAACATCCAGCTCTTCTCCGCTTTTAAGGTCATAGGTGGTATATCTGCCCCAGTTTTCTCTGCCCAGTACCCATACCTTATCATCAATTACATAAACGTCTTCCAGACTGAAATGACCTGAACGGGGTTTGTCTTCCGACGACCATACCAATTCTCCGTCATTTGTAGAAAAAGTAAATAGCTGGTCTTTGGGGGCAAAAACAATATGCCCGTTTTTCATGATCAACCTTGGTCCGGAATACCCTGTCAGGACCTGATCCATTTCAGTCACCTCATTCTCCCACAGGTTATTCCCGGTTTCAGGGTCAAGGGAAACCATATTGACTCCATCAAAAAAAGCCACTCTTTCATCATTTGCTGCCATGGTCATCGGGGTAATGGGCGTCTTCTTATTCCATAACAATTCTCCGCTTTTCTTGTCAATGGCTTTAAG
>JAGXLC010000503.1 GCA_018334875.1 Bacteroidales bacterium
TGACAAACCACTCCATTTCCCCTTCTGCTGATGCTTCGGCTGATTTGCCGGAGGGATGCAAGTAGATTACGGCTTTATTGTTTGGCCGCTCCGGTATCATCAGCAGATAGGGGATGATATAATCCCCTTCTCCTTTTACAAAATATTTCTCAACCGCATAGCCTTCTCTTTGATAACGTCCGGTAAAAACCGGCTCCTCTGTGCCGGAAGGCTCTTTATACCCTGATAGCTTCTTGGCCGATTTTATTACTCCCTGAAGATGGTTTGCAAGGTCCTCCCTGGAAGCCTGCAAATCTTTGATCTGTTCTGCTGCCTCCCTGCGGTTCAAACTGAATACCGTTTCACCGTCAAGGGAAGTGGATAACTGACCGGTAGAAGTTTTCTGCAATTCCTGCGAGGTTAAGAACTCAACCTCCTCTTCCACAGAGGAACCCGGCAGTTGTAAATGATCCTGAAAAAAACCGTACATTGCCTCGCGCGTCTTTTGGGTGTATCCATGGCCGTGATCGTCTTCCACCATTTTCAGGTTACCGGGTTTTCCGAATATATCATAAACCCGTTTTGCCCTGGCGTATGTTTCCCTTGCTCCCTGAATACTGAAAAAATCCCTGGTCGTAGCCATGATCAGGGTTGGCTTCGGGGCTCGAACCTGAATAAAATCAGGGTGGTCTATACCACTCGAAATGCCATGGTAGAAATTTTGCTCTC
Organism: Bacteroidales bacterium; assembly: GCA_018334875.1. Lineage (NCBI taxonomy): Bacteria > Pseudomonadati > Bacteroidota > Bacteroidia > Bacteroidales > Bacteroidales bacterium. The sequence continues at coordinate 709 of JAGXLC010000503.1, forward strand.
CATCCTGAACGCCTATCGATTCCATGAGCCGACGATAACTGGTTATATAACCTGCAGGGGCTGAGGCTACCACCCGCTCATCCATGGCAGATATGTAAGCGGTCTGAGTCCCTCCGCCGGAGAGACCATGAACACCAATCCAGTCAGGATCCACTTCCGGCCGGCTGACCAGATAATCGATGCCCCGAATACCATCCCATAGAAAATACCTGGCAATGGAGTTTCCGGTGAGAAAAACCTGCGCAGACGGATAAGAATGCTCATCGGTGGAACCGCCTATCATCGACTCACCTGTTACAGAATTATAGTATTGAAGCCGCTCACCCTGACCAATGGGATCAATGGCAAGGACTACAAATCCCTTCTTTACCAAATTGAGCAGGGGAAGCTGATAATACTCCCGCCGGTAAGCCCTGGTGCTATGTCCACTGCAAAACAGAATACCCGGGGCAGGTTTGTCAATATCTTCAGGAATAAAGAGAGAGGCTGTAACATAGAACCCGGGAAGTGACTCGTAGACAATGTTTTCCACCCGGTAAGCACCTTTTTGAACTTTATCAATTAACCTGGCATTCAAGGGGGTTTTTTCCTCAAATGAACCCAAAATCTCCCACATGGTGCTTCGCACCTCTTTCTGCCGCTGTCTCCACTCATCCTCCGTCTGAAGTCCTTTAATCCTCTCCTCTCTGGATTCCAGTAATTCATATGCCTGGCCGGTCAGGTGGTGGTATAGGGAATTGGGAGCATCGCTGTATTGAAGCCATTCATTTCGCACGACATCAAGGTCTTCCTGGGCCCTGATACTTCCGGCTGTAACCAATAATACCAATGATACCGTGAAAATGCTTTTCAATGTATCCGCCCCTTTATTTACGCTTCTTAAGATTAGCCGTTTCATGTGAATTGGATGTTGATGGGTTATGTAAAATGATAGTCTGAAAAAAATCAGATTATTTGCTTAACCATCCGCTCATAATCTCCGCAAAATTCTGAAAACGCTCTCGCGATTTAATCACAAAGTTGTCCTCCACATTTTCGGATCGATAAACATCCCGTGTAAACCGATAGGTTTTATCTATCTCCTCCTGTGAAGCCGGTTTCATCCGATGATCCTGTATATCTAACATCCAAAGAGGTCTTGGGGCAATGCAGGCAGCCAGGTCCGGAAGATCGTAACCGGTTATGGCTGCCGGTACTGTGGCCTGTATCCATTCGGGCTGATAGTATTTGTGCATCACGAGTGACTCATAGGAAAGCAGGGGATTAATCAAAGCGAGTTTGGATATGGTCTCCCCAAATGCCGCTGCATGTAATAAGGTGTTACACAACCCTCCCCGGGCCAGCGATGATATCCGGCCGGGGGCTATATCGCTGCGATTTTTCAGTACATCAACGAGTCGCATGAGATCCGCGGCTTGAGCACCTACCATACTTTTTCCAACCAGTAAACCGAAAAACCATATGTTATAAGCACCGCGGCCAAGGTCAAACTGATAGGCATCGCCATTGAATCCTGCGGGGCCCAACTCCCCAACTCCAACAAGATCGGGAGCCAGCACTGCATACCCATTCTTTATAATGGATTCAATCTCTCCCCCAGGTGATGCTTCAGCAGCTTTACCACCGGGATGCAGATACAGCACTACAGGAAGTTTCCCGTCTTGATCCTGAGGCCTGAACAGAAGGTAGGGAATCTTATAACTGCCGGTTCCCTGGATAAAATATTTCTCTATTTTGTAACCCTCCCTGACATAACGGCCGGTAAAAACAGGATCATGCCTGGTTTGCGGAGATGTGAAACCGGAAAGTTCTTTTATCGTGGGTAAGATTGATTTTACAGTTTCAGAACCTGATTTTCTGCGGTCTTTCAGGGCTGTTAGATGTTTTTCGGCTTTTTCCTTATTGATTAAAAAAGTAGACCTGCTTTTCCGGGAAGTCAATACCTGCCCGGTTTCTGTAACGGTCAGCTCTTCAGGGGTGAGATATTCTACCTCTTCATCCACGGGACTCCCCGAAACATTAAAATGCCGCTGGAAAAATTCATACTTCC
>JAGXLC010000504.1 GCA_018334875.1 Bacteroidales bacterium
GAAGCTCTCCCGAACCGGCATCCAGACAATAGAGGTAGCCGTCATCGGAGACAAAATAAACCTTACCGGAATCATATACGGGAGCAAACCTTACCGGGCCGTCAACGTAATATCGCCAGAGCTCTTTTCCGTTTCTGGCTGAATAGGCTGTTACTCGGTCGGAGACCATAGAAGGAACAAACAATTTGCCTTCTCCAACAACCGGCTCATAAGAAACATCAAAAGCAAGTTTCCCAATTTGATCGGGATTTCCACCGGTAAAATAATCTTCGTACTGAAACGGCCAGCAACGTTCGGGTTCTTCAAGTTGCCTGGTCCATAACAGCTCAGGGTTGTCCGGCAGGGAGACATCAGCAGATGCCTGTCTTTCCGGATTATACCTCCACATGGGCCAATCATTACGGTCTGAACCACAGCCAAATAAAAAAAATGCAACTCCAACTGTAACAATCAACGGTTTGCGGATAAAACTCACAAAGGAAACAATATCGTCCATATCTGTATATATTTTGTTTGTTAGTCTGTTGTCAGATTTTTCCCTTTAAAGATTTCGGAATAATAGAGCATAAAATTTAAGTCCAAAAATGGTATGGTTTTCCAGCTAACCCGAATTATTCTTGAATAATTCTGCCGCTATTGAAAAACCTGGCTTTTTGCTTCAATAAATTTCGCAAAAAGCCGGTTTTTCTAATGCGGGGTTAAGTTAAAATTTGGTATGGTTTTCCAGCTAAAATAAATATTTCTGTTCAAAAAAAAAATTCTTTTGTGCATTCTATGAGGCGCCCCAAATGAAGGGGTTAGGTATCCCTGTTAATTTTTTTTAAAATTTTACAGGGTATAGTATATGGATATTGGATAAGTCATTCGTTATAGTTATAAACTGGCTGAATTTAAGCCGGATTCTTCACGTCGAACTCACCAAAAAACAAGATGAAAGGAGGCAATTCTGAAATTTTTCCATTCAATCTAATCACACTTAAAAATTCAGAATCATGTCGTTAATAAGTTGTCCAAAATGTACCAGTCAAATTTCAGAAGAGGCAGAGAACTGCCCGAAGTGTGGATATCCCATCTCCCAGATGGCCAAGTTAAAATGGACCATTCAACCCACAAAACGTAGAAAGACAATCGTTGAGGCACAATCCATCTATGCCTGGCTTGTTATTATTCTTGGTTTCATTGTCGTTGTAGCCTTACCGTATGAAAGTGAAGGGAGCATTGTAGGCCGGGCATCCGGTACTGCTCTGATATTGATTGGATTAATCTGGGGGTTTATTGTCGGACTGGAAAGATGGTGGAGTCATTAGGCTCCGAATATTTTTCAGATGTAAACCAAAATGAATACCTTATCTTTCCTCCACTTATCTGTTCTTGTTTGCCGGGATGGAAGAAAAGGAAGGGTACTCTAATGTCAAAAAATTATAATTTTCCCGGAATAAAATTTAGAATTATTCTAAATAGACTAGCCTGATGGCCTTTTATCCGAATAAATCTTTCCTTTCTCTCTCGCTCAATATAAATCATACATTAAGATTCATCATTCCCAAATTTTTATAGCCACAAAATATTGACTTTTTGAATGAAGTTTGATAATTTGGTTCAGAAAATAAAAACAAATTCCAATGTGTGATACTTTTGTTGCAACTCCCGACTGTACTGAAAATCAAAAAATGATTTTCGGGAAAAATTCCGACCGTGAACCCAATGAAGCACAGGCTATCCTCCGTATACCTGCCAGGGAAAGGTCGGAGAAAACGGTAAGATGTACTTATATCAGCATTCCCCAGGCAAAATATACTTATGAAGTCATTTTATCCAAGCCCTTTTGGATGTGGGGCGCGGAAATGGGCATCAACGAAAATGGGTTGGCTCTAGGAAATGAAGCGGTTTTTACAAAGATAAAGATACCCAAAAAAGACAACGGTCTGTCCGGCATGGACTTGCTGCGGCTTGCATTAGAACGAACGGATACTTCGGAAAAAGCCATTGAACTTATAACAAACCTACTGCAAACATATGGTCAGGATGCCAATGGGGGTTATACCAAAAAATTTTATTATCACAACAGCTTCATCATTGCAGATCCGAAAAATGCCTGGGTATTGGAAACAGTCGACAAACACTGGGTAGCTAAAAAAATTAACATTTATTATCCAATTTCCAACAGACTTACCATTGGTTCTGACTATGATCTTTCCAGCGATGGATTAGAAGATTTTGCCGTTCAGCACAAATTATTAAAAAGAGGGAATAAACTAAATTTCAGAAAGGCCTTTTCCGATCGGTTTTATACCTATATGAGCAAGAGCAAAATGAGACACCGGGCACTGTTAAATTCAGCACCGCCTTCAGGTGAATTCAAGTTGAACCATGCAATAGATCTTTTGACGTCTCATTATAAAAACGATCATTTTTCACCCCGTAAGAATTATGGCGGAGGCTCTGTCTGCATGCATGCAAATGGATTTCCAAATCCAATGCATACTGCAGGGTCCATGATTGCAGAAATTGGTAATAACCGAAACACCATCTGGCTAACCGGAACTTCGAATCCATGCCTTTCTGTTTATAAGCCTTTTTTCTTCGGACATAAAACCCTGGAAACCAATTATTTTAAGAACCCTGGCAAAACAGCCGACGATTCTTTGTGGTGGCGTGCCGAAAGATTCCATCGAAAAGTAATGGGCAATTATCAGGAAAGAAGAAGGCAATTCCAAAATGACAGGTTGTCTTTGC
>JAGXLC010000505.1 GCA_018334875.1 Bacteroidales bacterium
GGATAATAACTGCATAACCGATCCATTTCTTTAAATATTAATCAAATTGTCGCTTCACGTATCCTGATCTTTGGTCAAAATTTAATTTATAACCTGTTTTCCGCCTCCCAGGCAACCATTTTAAAAAAACACGCCCATAAAATTTTAATGGCACCGTAAATCTGCAATCCTTTGTTGAAAAACAAAAAAAGCACGTTGAGTATCTGGCCGTAAACACTGTTTGGGGTAAGAAAGAATGTTTAAGCCAGGATTTTTTTCTTATTGGTGGTATAAATTTTCTTTACACAAGCATATCGATGCTAAAAAAACGCTGTGAGGGCACACTTCTCCATTTGTCGTTTCTGTGTCTACATTTCAAAGGCCCGATTTGCTCAGGTAAAGCTCAATTGTTGAATTGAGCCCTCGATTTTTTCCCATAACTCTTTATATGGATAGTTACGATTCAACCTTAAAAACCATTGCCGGTTCATATGCATCAGACGGGCCGGAACCGCAATCAGCCACATTCGGATTGTATTGGGCTCTTCTTTAAAGCCTTCTTCATGATTGAGCCACATAAGCCAAACCATCAAGTTGTAGGCCAGGATGCATGATTGAAAGATAGCTGAATTCGCCCAAAAATCCTGGGTTAAAATACTTCCGGAGGCCATATGGTTTTTGCACCACTCAATCCAGTTCTCGCTGGTTGCCCGCTGGCCGTAATATTTGTGTGTGGCCCACGGCGACAAATCCATGTTGGTGACATAACAGAAGTATTCGTACTCAATTTTCCGGCTGTCGAAAAGACATCGATTATCCGTTTCTTCAGTATATTCGCGTATCTTGCGAATTGCTACAAATCGGCGCTTCTTTTTCCAGTCGCTACACTTATACTCAAACTCCGTTTTTTCAAAACCATCAATTTTGGGGACTTTATGCCAGTTCTGCTGTTCAAGCAGCGACACAAGCCCCTTCATCTTTACCTTGATCGTATATTGCCCCTGCCGGCTTTCAATGAAATCCAGAAGCGCGCCATTAAAAAAACCGCTGTCTGCCCGGATATCGACTTTCCATACCCGCTTGGGCAGCCTGGCAAAACATTCCTTCATAAATTCCACACTACCATTGGCAGTATAGGCATCGCCGGAGCGGAACCAATTATGAAGGCATTCTCTGGTTTCTGCGATAAAACAAAACAATGGATTATAACTTCTCTGCCCCCGTTTTTGGGGATTATAGCCTTTTTCCGCACCCTCTTGATGCCCCCAGACACCCCTGACCGAAGAGTCCATATCCAATCTCACACGGCCGAACCACTTTTTGTTCCATACCTTTTTGCGAACCTCGGCCTCGACATCAGAAAGCTCTTTACAGTGTTTCTGGTTAAACAGTTTAAAAATACGCCCAATTGTCGTATCATCCGGAAATTGTTCCCACTTGAACAGCGAACGGATCGCGCCGTCGGATCGAATGACTGCCATATGGCTCAAATGCTTAACACCTGCAATCACGCCCATTACAAGCATCATAACTGTGTCGGCCGTATCATATCGGGCTGTAGGCCCCCGGTCGATGCTAATATATTTACTTAACAGTTTGGACAGATTAAGCTTTTCACAAAAGTGACCAAAATGAACCAAGCCAGCGTTGCCTGTCAGATTTTTTTCGGTAAAATGAACATGAAATCTTCGCATTCTTATTATGCCTCCAAAATAAATTAAATTTGAAGGCTATATATCATATAAACAGTCTGATATCAATAAATTTTTTTAATCAACTGCTGATTTTAGGTTGAATTTGCAAGCAAATCACATGATATTTTTGGCTATGAGCCGGAATTCCTTGCCGGAAAAAATGTGATGGATTTCGTGCACCCCGAAGATCTGCACCGGGTACAGGAAGCATACAATGAACTTGTTTCATCAGGTGCGCCCCGTAGAATCAAGTATAGAGTCAGATGCAGGGATGGATCTTACATCTGGATTGAAACAAGGGAAACCGGGTTAAGGGATAAAAACAATAATATTCAGGGAATTGTATTCAGCTCAAGGGATATCACGGAACAAAAACGATATGAGGATGCCCTGCATCAATCCGAAAATTACTATCGCGCCATATTCGAGACCTCTGGTTCGGCAATGTTTATCATTGAAGAGGACACCACCATTTCCAATGTCAATTCCAACTTTGAAAAGCTGTCAGGATATTTAAGGCAGGAGGTCGAGGGGAAAAAATCCTGGACTGAATTTGTGCATCCCGATGATGTGGAGTGGATGAAGAAAAACCATTATTTGCGCCGGGATCATCCCGGCGCAGCCCCTTTTAATTACGAGTTCCGTTTCTTTGTCCGCAGCGGCGACTTGCGCCACGGCTATCTTAGCATCGGTATGATTGCCGGCACCACGCAAAGCGTGGTCTCTCTTGTAGATATCACCGAACGCAAAAAAATCGAGAATGCCCTGCGGGAAAGCGAGGAACGTTTCAGGACCGCGCTTGAAAATCTGCCCGGCGGAATCTTTGCCCATGATCTAAATGGACAGATATTAATTGTTAATGATCAGGCATGCAAAAATACAGGATATTCGCGCGATGAATTACTGCAAATGTCTGTATGGGAAATTGATCCCCACGCCGCCTCCCGCCGGGACCAGGACCGTTTGTGGCACAAACTTGAAACCGGGCAGTCCGCTACAATCGAATCCATTCACATCAGGAAGGACAACACGCAA
>JAGXLC010000506.1 GCA_018334875.1 Bacteroidales bacterium
GCTGAAGTATCCGCTCCACAACCGGCGATACAAAATGCTGATAGCCCCGGTCATTCACATCATTGTTATGTGTTTCGTACCGCGCCTTTTCTTTCTGTATCGACACATAATCCTGCGGATCCATCATCACGGATGAACATCCGCTGCATTGAAAATATCTCCGCTTGCGGGCAACGCGGAAGAACGTGGTTTCCGACCCGCAAAGAATACAAGGTTGTTTCCGTTTGATCATCTTGATTATACAGCCTTTCTTTCCTGTCTCCCGTTAAAGAACCACAAAAATACAGCAAAGCAGATAATATACCAACCCCATCGTTATTTGGCATAAGCGGTAACGGGATAACAAAAACCACCCATGATATCTGGAATAGCAGTAATAAATGATCCGAAATCGTCATACATGCATGCATGGTACCTTCGGATGTTCCGAAATTGTCATGTATGCTTGCATGATGGTCTCGGAAGGTTCCGAGATCGTCTCGCATGCTTGCATGAAGGTCTCGGAAGGTTCCGAAATTGTCTCGCATGCATGCATGAGGGTCTCGGAAGGTTCCGAAACCATGTCGCATGCTTGCATGAGGGTTTCGGAATTTTTTTTGTTTAAGAGCGTGCATTTTATAAAATTTATTTGTAATTTACCCGCATATTTCGATCAATTATTAATTAAAAAAAATTAGAATTATGATTAAAATTCCAGATTTCTCAAGATTTAGAAATGGGGAATTCGTTAAGTTTAACGATCTGACCGTTTCTGTTTTAAACAATTATGATCTGAACGCGCTTCAGGTAAGCGAAATTGCAAAAGATGTCACAACCGCCAGTAAGAAAATGATGGCGGTTTATAAAGCCGACCGGGGCAGTAATCTTACCCAAGTCATTGTGCACGCAGATGGGCTGCGTGATAACATGTTTACTGCTATTATCCTGATTTTGCGTGTCCATGCAAGATATCATCCGGATGAAACATTGAGAAAAAAGGCAAAAGCACTGTTGAAGGTGTTTGAAAAACATGGAAATACTCTTAACAGGCAGAGTTACCACCAGCAAACAGCCAACCTGCAGGACATCTTTGAAGATATAGAGCGGAAAGGCCTGAGGGGTGACATAGAATCGCTCCATCTGGATGGATATTACAAGCAATTGATGGCATCTAACAAAGAATTTGACCGGCTCTTCCTGGAAAGAAACAAAGAATATGCCCAAGCCCCTGAAGAATCCATGCCGGAACTGCGCGAAGAGGCCGAGAGCGCCCTGAAAAACCTGTTTAATCGTATCAACGCGTTTATTACCATCGATGGATTCGAAAAATACAAGCCTCTGGTGAAGGAGTTCAATGCCCTGATCGATAACTATGAAACCAGTATCGAAAGAAGGCTGAGCAAGGGTGAGGCAGAACAAGATGAAGAAAACGAACTGGACCAGGATTTTGAGGAGGCCATAGAATAAACGTCAGGAAAAAGCCTTTATAAAAGTTCAAAAAATCCCGTTGGTGACGGAAACCAAAAGGATCAGAGCCCTGAAAGAGCGAAAGATATTTCTTATGCCCTTTCAGGGCTTTAATATACTGTTGGAAGAAATTGGGAATTGGATCCGGTTTCTGTACTTTACAGCGATTCATATAGTACCGTTTGCCTTACCGGAAATCTGACTATCTTTGCAGTTCAAAAGAACCCACTGATGAAAAGGATCCTCGTAACCGGAGCAACGGGCAACATCGGATACCAGGTAATCCGGTATCTCTTTGAAGGGAACACCCAAAGCAGGATCATCGCGGGCGTTCGAAACGTCGAAAAGGGAAAGGCCTCTCTGAGGCATATCGGAAAATTGGAATTCAGGGAATTTGACTTTGAAAATCCTGCAACTTTTGATTCTGCATTGGAAGGGGTGGACAGGATATTTTTATTGCGTCCCCCGCATATAGCCAATATCAAAAAGCACTTCCGGCCCCTCATTTCAAAACTAAAGGAAAAAGGCATTCATGAGGTGGTGTTTCTTTCCGTTCAGGGCGCGGAGAAAAGCCGGGTGATACCCCATCATAAAATCGAAAAGCTGATCACCGGGTTCAACCTGGCTTATATCTTCCTGCGCCCCTCCTATTTCATGCAAAATCTGACCACCCCCCTCATCGACGATATACAGAATAAAGGGAAAATCATTCTTCCGGCGGGGAAAGCCAAATTCAACTGGATCGACGTCCACAACATCGGCGAAGCTGCTGCCATTCTTCTGGAAAAGTTTGAAGTATACAAAAACCAGGCTTATGAGCTTACCGGCTTTGAGAATGAAGATTTCTACACCGTTGCCCGTTTGATCAACCAAACCCTGAATATCAACATAAAATACGAAAGTGTCGGTCCCATCCGGTTCTACCGGATCAAAAGAAAAGACGGGCTACCTAAAGGCAAAATCCTCGTGATGCTCATGCTGCATTTCTTACCCAGATTTCAGAAAGAACCCCATATATCTGACTTCTACGAACAGTTGACCGGCAAAAAACCAACCAGGCTGGAAGAATTTATTAAGCGGGAAGGAGATAAATTCAGCTCCTGGCATTTTCAATAAAGTCATAATATAAAAATCCCCCGGCATGTAATACACCGGGGGATTTTCTTAATAAAGATTGGTTTCTGCCTTATTCCAGTATCAGCTTTCTGGTAACCCGTTTTTCTCCATAATCAATCTGGAGAAGATATAT
>JAGXLC010000507.1 GCA_018334875.1 Bacteroidales bacterium
TAGGCAATGTCGGCATCCTGTACCCTGTAGTTGTCCCAGTCCTCGGTTTCGCTCAGGCGGGCAGGCATGGCCACACCCTGGTAATCAAACCGGGCATCAAGACTTTCCGATTTCCAGGCAATGACCTTGTAAGGGCTGCCGGGGGATTCGATATCACAATAAATGTAATACGCCCCCTGAATTTTTTCTATGGTCGGATCACCTACTCCATAGGTATTGCCGCCCCCGGGATTGGGATTTACCGCGAGGGTATCCTCCAGGGTCCAGTCGCCAAGACCTGTTTCAGAGGTTAAATGAGAAAGGCTGGTGCCATCCGGGCCATGGGGAAAGTTGCCGTATTCCCCGAATAAATGAAAGACCCCGTCCTCATAATAAACCCCCACATCATCACACAGGTGAGACGGAAAGGTGCCTTCCTTCTTCCATTTACCTGCGGCTTTTTCCAGAGGGCCTTCGAAAGTATAGACATTGCCGCTCTCGAAGATGTAATATTTGCCGCCAACCTTCACGCCATCATCGTATTCATAATGGCAACCTATTTCATAATGACCGGAGACGAGCTCCCAATCTTCACTGGACCACGAAAAATGCTTCGTTCGCCACAGATAAGCTGCTTCCGGATTATTGCCCCGGTCAGGGGTACATCCACGTCCGCTGACAATAAGGTGATACGGGTATTCCAGTGTGGTATCCACAAAAAGTACGGCATCGTGGTTGTTGCCATGGCTTACGGTAAAAACGGGATTGTCCACAGGCCGGTGCCAGTCGGTCCACTGATCCTGGGCATTGGTTGAGATTCCGGTTAAAATAAAAAATAGGGTTATCAGCAAAGCCGGAAGAAACCGGTTCCCAATTGAAAAGCTAATTTCTTTCTTCATAATTTATGGTTTGTTTTTCATCAAATATAACGAATTCTGTTAAATTTGTAAAAATGATTCACAATATGAAAGATAATAACTATTTCTTAGCGTTCCTGGCTTTTCCTTTACTTTGCGCTCTCGCCGTGGAAAAATATTTCTCGCAACGCAAAGAAGAGGCAAAGGCAATGGGAATAAATGCCAACAATATGTTCATTAAATGAAAATTTCTAATACTCATCCAAAAATTCTATTCTTATGAAATCAACGAACAAACTTTCAAAGGCAATCCTGTTAACATGTATTACGGGAATGTTCATCACGCTCTCATTTACCGAAGGACTGGCTCAACAGAGCCTGAATGATCTTTCAAAATGGGAAACCAATGGCAACTGGATCCAGGAGGAAGAGCATGTCCTGGCCATCGAACCCCGCCCCGGCGAAGAAGGGTGGAGGCGGTTCGACGATTATCTCTGGTCTAAAAAGCAATACGGGGATTTTGCCCTGGAGCTGGAATACAAGATCCCTGAGGATGGGAACAGCGGAGTATTTGTGCGGGTAAGGGAAAAAGACGATCCGGTGGAAACCGGTATTGAGGTTCAGATTAACGATGTACACGGAAAAGAAGAACTCAGCGCCCATGACTGCGGGGGTGTGATAGGCACCGTAGGCCCTTCCAAAAACATGGCCAAACCGGCCTCAGAATGGAACAAGATGCGCGTTACCGTTGAAGGTACCCAGCTTAAAGTCAATTTAAACGGCGAACAGGTGGTGGATGTCAATCTGCAAAACACCAGCCGCAGCGACAGGCCCATGAAGGGTTATATTGGGCTGCAGGATCACGGGCTGCCATTGCAATTCCGTAACATAACGATAGAAGAGCTTTAATGAAAAAATCACCAATTTATTGTATAATATTTTTGAACCACATGAGGCACATGAGAACACATGAGATTCTTCTTAAGTGACCTCATTACCTTATGTAGAGCCTGTCCATAAAGTCCCCCGTGTCCCTCCGTGATTTCCTTTGTGTTTCTTAGTGGTTAACATTATATATTTGAACCACAGAGTTTCACGAAGAACAAATATGGAGTAACACAGAGGTAATCTATAAGAATTTCAAAGGTCTTTTGACTTTATGGACAGACTCTATGTAGTTCATTTAACTATTCCAGCGAAATTTTGAACGCAAATGTTGGATGCATCAATCTATGAACGACAAATGACCTTGAAAAAGGGAGGTGATCGGCCAGTGCCGGTGTCAAAGGTTTTATCTTCAAATAAATTGTTATGGATATAACCCATTTTAAACATACCAGAAGCTATTGGCAGCATTCCTAAAAATTTACTACGGACCGAACTCCTCTCCCTTCCGGAAGGGAGAGGTTGGGAGAGGGTACGCCCCCTTAAGATACAATCACCAGCCTTTAAGTCATCTGTTAAAATTATGAAAAATTGCAAGAACCTTATTGTTACCAATATCTGACAGATGATGCTAAATTAATTTTTTTCTTCTGCGTTCACGTACCCTCCCTTACCTCCCTTGAAAAAGGGAGGTGATCGGCCAGTGCCAGTGTCTTGTGTAAGCTGCCAGTTGTTTCATTCGTGCATTCGTGGCAATTTTCATTGATCTTATGTGGTTCAATCCCACCAATTTATTCCAGTGTTACCTTAAACGCAAAGGCATGTTCGCATGGTTTTTCCGATGGTGGCTGGATGGTCATACCATCTGAGGAAACCGACCAATCGATGCTTTCATCTGAGCCCAATAGGGATACAGATCCGATTTCTGATTCACTGAGATCACCAAAGGCTTCAATGGTCATTGGCTC
>JAGXLC010000508.1 GCA_018334875.1 Bacteroidales bacterium
TTTTTTAGCAGATAATTCCTGCTCAGTTTGTTGGTCACAAGCTCACGCAAGATATTAGAAAATAAAAAATTTTTCATGGCTGATAGCTCCTTTCTTTTTACTGATTGAAAAAATTTATGCTTTCTATATCAATTTATTTCATTGATATTTTCCAAACTCGAAATTACGCTGTTTACCATACCAACAAATATAATGAGAATATTCTCAAAATGCAAATATTTTTTTATAAAATTGGGTTAAATCAATGCGTCAGAAACAATTAAAAGCCCGGATTTGCTACTTTATACATTGCATAATCCGGGCTTTAATGTTGCGGCAAATAAAATGATCTTCTAAAGAGGACTTCAATGTTTTAGTTTTAGCTTTATTCCGGCATAATACATTCTCCCGATGAGCGGGGCATAAATAAAAGCAGCATCATCGAGGTGCCTTTCGGGCTGCACATAATCGGTGACATTCTCCATGCGGGCATAAACGGTTACCGTACGGAATGTTCTCGCGACCTTTGCATCCAACAACAGGTAAGGTTTTGTTTTTTTGATTTTAACCGGTATGGTCTCATCCTGATAATAATCAATGTACATTGGTCCTTCATAGTTTCCCTCCATGGAAAATTTCCAGTCAGCCAAAGAATACTCCACTCCAAGGTGGCCTGTATGCATAGGAAACTTGGAGATGTACCTGCTTTCATCTTCATATCCGGAATCCTCCCATTCTTCCCGTGCATATTTATAGAAACCCCGATTAAAGGTCAGGTTACCATCCACAGCTAAGTCTCCTGTCAATTCCGCCCTCCATGAAAGTTCCAGACCCTGGACAGTCGCGTCTCCGATATTCTCCCATTGATAATTGTATCCCTTTGCCCTGATTTCCGGGTCAGCCCCGGTAAAATCAATCTTACCGTACAGATTGGTTCTGAAAATACTGGCGCCAAGCCGGAAATTTTCTCCATAATAATCTGCAGCCAAGTTAAAACTCAGAGCCCGTTCAGGATTCAAACGAGAGGATTTCCAGATACGTGGAGAGCCGCTGCATAGATGCAGGTCTTCCGAAAACTCAGCGGGAGGTCTGAAACCGGTTCCCGTGCTGAACCTGAACGAAAATTGTCTGGAAAAATCATATTTTAAAGCCAGCCGCGGATTCAAACTGGAAGTTTGGTAGGTTATTCCCGGAAACTGATTGCTTATTTCCCCTTCACTGATATAGGTTTCACGGGCAGTATAATAGTCATACCGGATACCCGGGACCATTTGCAAATCAGGAGAAAGGGAAATCTCATCCTGAACAAAAATTCCGAAATCAGAAAAGCGCTTTTTACTGACCGAAGAAAAACTTGAGCCGAATTGCTCTGATTCATCATCAAGTACCAGGTATTTGCCGGATTCCCGAAAATTACTGTAGGAAAACTGAATACCGGTAAGTAGATGGTGGCTATTGATGTTTTTATCATACATGGCTATACCACTGAATGTATTCTCATTGGCCAGGTAAGGCGTCAGTTCGGAAACAGGGGGTGAGGTACGATGAATGGAGGTATAATCTGTTAAATAAGCATCATTGGTGGCATTCCGCTCATGCTTGATATAGGCAGCACCAATCTGCAGTTCCGAAGAATCTTCAAAGGTCGCTTCATAGGATAATTCTCCTGTATACCGGTTGGTTAAAATCCGTTCACTGCTTTCGTAAAACGGATTTTTAATATGGTCCCCGGTAAGTTCTCCGCCTCTGCGTAGTTCATCTATAAAACGCCCCCGTAAGGACAGCCGATCCTGTTGAAAGAGCAGGTCTTCCACGAAGACACTTGCTCCTGCATTTGTAAGATTTTGTTTGACCCTGTCCGATATGCCATCCTGCTGTTTCACGGGGGAATTTTCGCTGGTATAATCCACTGCGTCTCCAGTGCTTCGTTGTCCATATATCACAGCCCCAACATTACCCTGTTCATTACGCAATGAGGAAGTAACCTGATAGGCATTGGTATTGTATTTACCCCATTGCATATCTATAGTGGTCATTGGATCATAACCTGGCTTCCTGGTTATGATATTAATGGCTCCGGCTATAGCACTACTTCCGTAAAGAGCCGAACCAGCACCTTTTACAATCTCTACACGCTCAATATTAGGTGTACCTAACTGTTGCAATCCATATACCGAAGCCAGTCCGGAATAAATGGGCAAACCATTCACAAGTATCTGTGAGTACTGTGATTCAAGGCCCTGCATTCGAACAGCAGTGAAATTACAAAACTGACATTGTTGTTGTACCTGAATTCCGGGAATACCCTTTAATGCCTGATATAGATTGCTGGCATTCTGATTCTCTATTTGCTGTGCCGGGATCACTTCCGTTTTCACAGGTACCTGTTTGACATAATGTTCCGTGCGGGTGCCGGTAACAACCACATCCTCCATTTGTAAAGCATCTTCCTCTACCTCAATGGAAAGTTTTAGATGTTCACCCGGTTCGACGGTTACAGGTTTCTCGACTTTTGTGTAATCAAGCCCTTTCACAACCAGGGTATGATCACCTGAAGGGACATGCTTTAAATTGAAACGCCCCTTGGGATTGGTCATGGTACCTATATGGGTGTCTTTTATAAGCACATTTATAAAAGGTACAGGTTCTCCCTCACACATCACAGTGCCCTGTATTTTAGCCGGTCTTTGCCGGGAAGAAGTATTAC
>JAGXLC010000509.1 GCA_018334875.1 Bacteroidales bacterium
AAGAAAACCACCTGAAGTGGACCGGTCATTACTGGGAACACGGATGGCCTTCACCCCATCACGGAGGTGACAACATGGCCATGTATGCCTGGCACCAGGTTCCGGGTATCGACATGTTGTTCAATACTCAGGAAGAAAGACCGGACCAGTTTGGCAATGTCCGTGCCGTTAAGGAATTGAGTAGCGTGGCCAACCAGTTGGACAGAAAAAGAACATTGTCTGAAACCTATGGAGGTTCCGGGTGGAGCCTTTCCTTCGAAGATATGAAACGCCTGGGGGATTGGGAATATGTGCTGGGCGTGAACCTGATGAATCAACACCTCTCGTATATGACACTCAAGGGAAGGAGAAAAGGCGATTATCCCCCGTCATTTTCTTATCACGCCCCCTACTGGGAAGATTACGGAGTACTGGCCCGGTATTACAAACGCCTGTCTTACGCCCTTTCCATGGGAGAACAAGTCAACAAAACCCTTGTGCTGGAGCCGACTTCTACTGCCTGGATGTATTATTCCCCGGTTGAGCCGGCAGACGGTTTCCGTAAACTGGGGAAAGAATTTGAAAGCTTGCTGGATAGGATGGAAAAATACCAGCTTGAATATGATCTGGGATGCGAGAACATCATCAAAGATCATGGTGAAGTAGTTGATAATAGCTTTGTTGTTGGTCAGCGGTCGTATGATCTGGTGGTATTGCCAGAAAACATGAAGAATGTGGACCAGCCGACATTTGAGCTGCTAAGGCAATACATCTCCAATGGAGGCAAAGTGTTGTCTCTGGCTGAACCGCCTCAATACATCGATGGCCTGAAAACGGATGATTTTCAAAAGCTCATAGCCCGGAACGGGGAAAGCTGGAACCAGACAGAGACCATTTCGGATCCTGAAGCGCTGGAATTGCTGAAAAGTAAGGATTTTACAGTGGACAAACCGCAGAATATACAGGGCAAGGTGTTTCATCACCGGCGTCAGGTGGAGGACGGACAAATCATATTCTGGAGCAACTTTAATAAAAAGAGAAAGGCTTCCGTATCATTTGAGACCAATGGGGAGGGGGTATCCAGGCTGAATGCCTTCAGCGGAGAAGTTGAGCCTTATGCTTATGAAAAAGCGGAAGGAGAGCGCGTAAAAATGCAGTTTGATCTGGAACCTGCAGGAAGCTTGCTGCTTTTTATTCATGAAGATGAAGCAGATGCCGCCAGCGGAAAAGTACAAAAAGCAGGAGATGAAGAAACGATTCAGGTATCCGGCACTGATATAGAAAGAACTTCTCCCAATGCGTTTACGCTGGATTATGTTGATCTTACCGTTCAGGGAGAACAGTTTGAAGACCTTTATTTTTCTGCGGCTGCAGATTCGGCCTATAAGCTCAACGGACTTGAACGATATGGAAGAGCCGGCTATAATCCCTGGGCTGCAGCAGTTCAGTATAAAACCAATATACTGGATATGGGCGAAAAATTTGGTGAGCATTCAGGTTTCACGGCAACCTATACTTTTGAAACTGCCGGTGAATTTGTACCTGATGCCTTGAATGCAGTCATTGAAAGGGCAGAGCTTTATGCGGTAACAATCAACGGGCGTGAAATACAGCCTGAACAGGGAGAATGGTGGCTGGATCGCTCTTTCGCAGTATTTGACATTGGAGATTACATTCAACCCGGCAAGAACACGCTCACCCTAAGCATTCAGCCTATGCACATCCGGGCAGAGATTGAGCCGGTTTATCTGGTGGGCGATTTTGGTTTATCTGCCACAGAAGAAGGGTTCCAGATAATTCCTTCCCGGGATCTTGATATCGGGCCCTGGAAAGACCAGCATGCACCTTTCTACAGTCATTCGGTAGCCTACACCAAAACTATTGAGGCTGAGGAGGATCAACGCTACAAAGTTCAACTCAATGAATGGAACGGAACGGTAGCCCGCGTGAAAGTAAACGGGGAGAAGGCCGGCATTATAGGTTGGCGTCCTTATGAACTGGATGTTACCCGGTGGATTGATCAGGGCGAAAATGAAGTGACCGTTGAAGTGGTAGGTTCTTTCAAGAATCTGTTAGGCCCGCACCACGGAGATTTTACGGAGGGTATCGTGAGCCCCTGGAATTATTATTATATTTCCGAGGGCCAACCCGCCGGCAGTCAGTATGATCTGGATGATTACGGATTGTTTGAGGATTTTGAAGTGTTGAGGTATCAAAGTGAATAGGCCTTTATTGAGGGCAATTTATGGAAAGTAACTTAGGCTTGAAATGGAATTGAATGGTCATTCAGTCATTTATAGTCATTGGTTGTCATTAAGTTGTATTCGTAGATGTGGCAACTGTTGCAGGTTAGATTCTTTATATTATACCAATCATTATTCAATCTATTCATCATTTACAAATTAGTTGTCATGAAAAAGCTTCTTTATTTATTGCCGGTTATTTTGCTTCTATTGAGTTGTAAAACGGAGCAGGATGATACCCTTTACCAGGGATTTGTAGATCCGCCTCCCGAAGCCCGTCCCTTTGTCCGTTGGTGGTGGAATGGGAACCACATTGAAGCAGATGAGATCAAAAGGGAGCTGGATTCCATGAAAAAGGCAGGAATAGGGGGCGTGGAGATCAACCCCATTGCCATGCCCGATGAGGCAAAAGATATTGGAACAGAACCCGTGAAATGGCTGAGTGAGGAATGGAATG
>JAGXLC010000510.1 GCA_018334875.1 Bacteroidales bacterium
TTAAATATCGCTCATTATAAACTTTACCCGCCAGATGCAATGTCCAACCGGTGCCCTCAATACTTTTTACAAGAATATCTACTCCCCGGTTATGGGTAATTCCCCCAACATAACATAATGTTTTCAATTTCTGTGAAAAAGGCAAGGGCTTAATCTCATCAGGATCAACAAAATTTCTTACTACCTCTATTTTATACAAATATCTTTGAGGAAACCTGTGCTGAATGCTTTCAGTAGCTACAACAGTGCCGTCAAATACCCCGACTCCCATTTCCTCGAAAATCTTAACCGTTTTTGCCATCAGCCAGCGAAAGGGTTCTATCAGGTAAAACTTTCCCGTCACCTGAAGGGGTACGTTTTCATGGGCATCATAAATCACCTTTTTCCCCGTCAGCTTCAGTAAAATTCCTATAAAAAGCAATTCGGGATCATGAAAATGATATACTTCTGCCTTGACCTGATAAGCCTTATAAAGTATTATCCAGGGGTACAGTAAAATACGTGTCAACCTGTTTTTGAAAGGATGTAAACCGACAAGATGGATACCCCCTATGGTAGAGGATTGCTCACTCTTCGCAAGCAGATAAACCTCCAGCCCCATCTCCCGCAAAGCCTGGCACTCCTTATAAAAGATGCGCACATCTTTAACAGGATGAGCCGAAGTCATGTGACAAATGCGCGTCATACTTCCATTTTGGTATTCAGACTCGTGTAAAACCAGGGAAATAAACTCAAAAAAACAAAGGCCGGCACACTGAAATGACTGTTACCGCTTATGAAAATATACGATGCAGTAATCAGAAACAACAAGAGAAAATATTGTAAAGCATGGAAATTTCTGATGTAAAGCACAAATGTATATACCAGAAAAAACACATATATACCGGCCCCTACAATGCCTGAATACAATAATGCGGAAATCAAAGGATTGTGAGGATATTCGTAAGTATGAGAAGAACCGTTGAACTTTTCCCCAAACCGGCTTAAATAGGAAAAACCATTACCAAATAGCTTACCGGATAAAGAATAACCGGAAAACAACCGGAATGCATATTTCCATCGCCCTTTCCGGCCAACTTCCTTCCCGGAATCATTAGTATCTGTTACTTGTGCTGTAATTCCAGAATGTAAGTTTTCTGAGGAACTTACGGTTACAGAATCCCTTTCATTATTGGACAAGGAATAATCCAATTCACTGATTGTAAAAAATTTTCCCGGGGCACCCTTACCCACTGAGTTTTCCCAATGGTGTTCCGGCAAATCCTGATAATCACCCCCTGATGCGGTGGCTTTGTTAAAATCACTATGATAAAAAGTATGGGAACTATGGGTTGAATCCAGAAACCCTTTGTCAATCCATTGTTTTATCTTTTTTCTGAATGCTCCCTGGGGCCGCGCATCCTGATTCCATAATATTTCATACAAATCCTTTTGCTGAAAACCAATTCCCAAAACCCTGGCATATCGATTAACTGCATTGGTCAATTCAATCCGGAAATCCGATTTGTAAATTCTGCTATCCTCTACAACCTGCGTTTTCAAATGATCCGAAGTAAAAAACATCAGGGCATAACCCATAATGCATAGAAATGCCATTAAAAGCAAATAACCGTCATTCCTTTTAAAGAATTTTGCGAACTTTACTTCAGAATAAATCCATACAATCATCCTTCCCAAAAAAATCAATGTCAGAATGACCAAAAGAACCATAAAACTTCTCCTGGACTGGGAAGTAAGTATAATAAAAGAAAACAACCCCATTACAAGATGGTAGGCGATTAATGCCCTGCTGCTTATTTTTTCCCTTACATATAATTGATATAGTATGGTCAGTATACCAAAAATGAGCGTAAGGGAGAAAAAATTGTAATCTGCAGTAACAGAAGAAGTCAATGCGTTCTGTGCAAGTTCGGGAGAAAACGGAAAAAACCTTCCCAAAACCGAGAAGATTAATTTTACCAGCCCAGCCACTGCAACAATGAAAGTGATAACTATCAACTGCTGAACAAACAGCTTTTTAAAACGGTAAAATGGAATATTGACCGAAATGAGGTAGAAATAAATATAATAAAAAAGGATCAAAAGGATGGTTCCTGAAATGAATTCCTTTACCGGTAACAGGAAACCGGTTTTATAGATCAATGCACTGAGGTAAATACCCAACAATAACAGGTAAATACCATTAAAAAAAAGAAAATGTTTTATCCCGGGTATGGTTTTATGGGTAAACATTTCATAAAGCACATAAAATGTGAAATATAGAAATAAAGGTATAAATAAAAATTTCAGTTGAGGCAGACCCATCCTCAGAATAAAGGAAAGCATCACCAATACGAGCAGATTAAGATGCAGTTGAATGTTTTTTGTCCGTTCCATAAATAACAAAATGGCCTTATCGTTGGTCCAGTAACCTATGCATAACCCCAATGATTCTTTCTTTATCTTCCCAGGTAAGGCTGGAGCCCGATGGCAGGGATAATCCTTTATTAAACAATCTTAAGGAAGTACCATTCCCGTAAAAAGGATAATCCTTGAACACAGGCTGGAGCTGCATGGATATACTTCAATTCATTTCCCGACATGTGCGGAGGTGATAACCAGATCTTCTTCATACTTTTACCGATTGATAAATATTTTTCCCAACGTTTTGAAAATAATAGAAATATCAGTAAAAACGC
>JAGXLC010000511.1 GCA_018334875.1 Bacteroidales bacterium
AGTATTCAGGCCAGGCCAGACAAAAATCGGCTGCGATACCCGCTCCCATGGATGACCCGCAAATATGAGCTTTTTTGATGTCCAGATAATCTAAAAGGGCTTTTAAATCACCATGATGGCTATATTTTTCTTCCAAAACCGGCATGGCAGATTTGCCAAAGCCTCTTACATCATAGCGGACTACCTGAAAATTGCTGGCCAGAGCCATAAACTGGTCATTCCATTGTCTGCTGTCCACACCATTTCCATGTATCAAAACAATTGGCTGTCCCTTGCCGGCCATTTCATAGTATAGTTGTGTGCCGTTCACCTCAGCAATGCCTTGTTTAACTGAGGTTTTCGACTGATCCTGGCATGAAACGGCAATTGCCAGGATCATTATTGAATTTATAAAATTCATTTCTGCCAGTTTTCTTATTTCCCTTTGGAAGCGGTTTGAGTTGTAAATTGTATAGCGCCAATTTTTTGCATTAATCCAAGGCCATCATATTCTACCCAACCTTCCACGATTTTACCTTTATCGAAACGATATATGGCATTCACGGTAACAACTATCTTTTTTCCGGTTGGATTTGCGCCTGAAAATACTCCTGTATGTGTAGATGTATTCCTTAAACGGGCAACGACCTTGTCATCCTCGGCAATGAGGTCTTCCACTCCGTGGTGAAGGTCTGGGAAACCTGCACGGAATTGTGCATCGCTTTCTTTAAATGCCTTGGCACCTATTAACTCCGCACCTCCTGGCATATGCCAGATGCATTCAGCAGAGATGACCTCATCAGCAAATGAGGGATTACCCTTGTCCATTTCTGCCAATAACTGCCGGATCGTGGCTTTATTTTCCTCTTCAATGCTATTCGTGTCAGTTTTCTTCTGACAAGACATGGCTGTAAATAAGCCAAGCAATACAATTAAAATGACATAATTTTTCATGATTCTGTGGTTTTTATGGTTAATAGATGAAATTAAGTCTTAAAGATGATCTGAATAAGTTTTGTTATTCCACTTTAATCCAACTTCTCCAAAAATGTCTGAGGTATTTAATGTTACCTTCATTATCTCTATAGAATCCAATTTCAATTGGAAATCTGAAAGACGGAATTGAATAAGAAAAAACCCGATTGTCTAATGGCTTTAGCTCTATATCGCTTGAATTATTAAAATTCATAAATAATCTTCCGTTTTTTTCTTTGATCAATGCGAAGCGGGAATTTTTTCTTTCAAGAGAAGGGAATATATATTTTCCTGTAATTTCATTCCATTCTTCACTATCTGCTTTATAAGCAGGGTTGATAGGTTCTTCTTCTCCCAGAACCACTGTAAAAATATTTTTGAAAGAAGAGATTAAAAATTGTCCTGACATGTTGCTAATCACTATCATTGCAAATTGCTCTTTTGGTTCATAAATGAAATAACTCATTTGTGTGCCCGAGCCTCCATTACCAAAGAAATTTAAATCCCCATAATCAAATGTGAAGATTCCATATCCATAAGCATTATTGGGATAGTTCATAAACCCGTAATAATTTGCTGAAGTAGTATAATTTTTTGCATGAGGGTGACTCATTTCCTGAATCACATCTTCTTTAAATATTTTTTCCTGATCCAGGATACCCCCGTTCATCAAGCACAATGCAAGGCGTTCAAGGTCTTTGAGGTTGCTAAAAATTCCTCCTGCAGCCTGTTTAAGTGGTATATCGAATCGGCTGATTGCTGGTATGGCAGCCTTTTTTTTATAATCATAATAATGACCTACTGAAAATGATTTACATGCGACATCAAAAAAATTGAAGGTTGTATTTTGAAGATTCAATGGTTTGATAACCGCCTCATGGACTGCTTCGGGATAGGATTTGCCTGAAAGTTGCTTGATTAAAAGACCGATTAATGCATAGCCGGTATTTGAGTAAGAGAAAACCTCACCGGGTTTTGCAAATAATACGTTATCCCCATTTTGTTTAAAAAAATCAAAGATTGTGGTCGTATATTCAGTTTTTTTTGGATGATAATCGATCATCCCACTGGTATGGGTTAATAGCTGATGAAACGTTATTGAAGATAAACCGGGGGATAATCCCTGAATTACATTTCCAACAGAATCATGAGGGCTGAGACCAGCCTTCTCCAATTCAGTGAGAAGCGTTAATGCTGCAAATATTTTTGTAACCGAAGCAATTTGATATATAGTGGAATCAGTTAATTCTGTTTTGGTTTGTGAGTTTGCAAAACCAAAATGATTCTCATAAGCAATTTGATTCTTATTTATTATAGCAATTGCTGTACCTGGAACGTTAGCATCTTTCATCTCCCCAACAATAGAATTTTCAATAGTTGCAATCTGTTGTTGAGATAAAGATTGAGCTAATAAAACATGATGGCACATGCATATTAAAATAAACGACAGTGGAATCCTGATTTTTTTCATGGCGCTGGTTTTATCAATTAATTTTATTAATTTTTAGAGTTATTTTATTATAAATTGGTGATGAATTAATGAAAATGATTTTATGCACGAGGCGCTTAGCGGCTATTTTAGCTTTATGTAAGTTAATACGATATTGGTTATGCTTTTAGCCAATAAAGCCGCTTAGCGCCTTCCAGGCCTGGTTGATTATTTAGAATTAGGTTTCTATCGTAAAACGTTCAATGCAATAATCATCGCCCCTGAATAT
>JAGXLC010000512.1 GCA_018334875.1 Bacteroidales bacterium
GGCGAGTACTGGGACGACTTTTTACTCCAGGCAACTCATCCTGAAAAGACAAAACGCTTTTCAGACTGCCAGGACATGCGAAAATCAATGAAAACAGCATATCAGAAATGGCACGATAACCTGGAACAAGCATGCCGCATGCAGATGCCGGAAGAAGAGTCAGGCGGGGAAGTTGAGAGCAAAAAGGGTGCCTTGCGCAAAAAGCCTTTGAAAATACAGGTACGGGATGCAGGGCGGGTGTTTGGCCTTGATTCTCAATGGCGGCCCCGGATAAGAAGCAAACCCGCTTTTATCCCTGAAGAACGGGAAATTGTAAGGGATTTGTCCCACGGGCTTGTATGGCAGCAGTGCGGAACCCGTTACCCGGTGGAGTGGAAAAATGCGGGCGCTTATATTAATTTTTTAAATGAAACCGGGTTTGCCGGAATATCCACATGGCGACTGCCCACCATAGATGAACTCGAAACACAGATCCGCCGGGTTTCGATTCTCGGCGAATACTGCGCTCCCCGGGTTTTTGACACCCACAGGCACCGACTCTGGAGTTCGGACAGAAAATCCTTTACAGCAGCCTGGTTTGTTGACACCTCCCTGGGTTATGTGGGTGCTTCCGATTTTACATGCCCGTGCCATATCCGGGCGGTAAGTGATGACAACTTCTAAAACGCCTCTGATTATTGTGGAGGCAAGGGTTTATGAAAACTACCGGGATTTATGATAAAGGCAGGGAGATACCTGGCGACTATCGGATCAGTGCTGCACTTTGTTGGCGTGGTTTTGCGCGGGGACTATGGCAAGTTATGTCGTCAGTTGAATTATGTTTTGAGAAATTTAATTCCCTCTATTTATAGATCCATCCATATAATTCCCGAAAATTCAGCAAAATCCATTTCATTCTTTTAATTCCTTTTGCCCCACAAGCCAACTGGCGATATAATATATTTGAGATGATTTTCTTTAGCACAAAAGTCATCTCCGCTCATCTATACCTTTATACCAGGTGGGCTAATTTGCCGCCAGTTATGGAACCTTCAGCTTCTACCAAGGAAAGATAACAAGGAGGCTCCTGACCTATGCGTGAATGGTATATGAAAAAAGTTATGGTTTTTCTGAGAAAAGGAACCGTACAAAAAGAGCATAGAATTATGTTTTGACTCTCGTTGCGCATTAACAGAGAGTTGTGATAACTTTTTGAAATGAATAAAAATATTAAAATTACAGATTTTAGTGAAAATTCCTATTTAAATTAACGGGTTAGAAGGACTGTCAACATAAGGCAAGAAGTGCTTGCAAAATAAGCACAAATTTTAATAATTGGTCAGAGTTATTTTGTCAAAGCTCTTGCAAGTCAGGTCAAATTTAAAACATCCTACGTGTAGTTATGGGCACCCCTATGCAAGAAGCAATATACTAAATCACTAAAGCTCTTTTATTTTTCGGTAAAGTGTAGATCTAGAAATACCTAAGTGTGTTGCCGCTTTGCTTTTATTGCCTTTACAATATTCAAGAGCTTCCAATATTCTATTTTTTTCATTGATTTCATAGTCTTTTATCACGTCAGGTTTGGTGCTAAATTGTTGAGAGGTTGTAAAATTTGTGATATTTTCGCTATTAGACCTGATATCCTCGGCAGTAATTATGTCCTTTTCAGAGAGTATCGCACATTTTTCAACAAAATTTTTTAACTCTCTGACGTTACCTAGCCAAGAAAACTGCTCAAGCAGGTAGAAAGCAGAATCGGAAAATCTTTTGCTCATATTATACTTATAGTTAAAATTATTAATGAAACTCCTACAAAGGGGGTTGATATCCTCTATTCTCTCCCTTAATGGTTTGATATGAAGTTGAATTACACTTAGTCTATAAAAAAGATCGTCTCTGAAATATCTTTTTTTGATCATTTCCATCAAGTCTTTGTTGGTTGCCGCGATTATGCGTATATCCAGCTTGATTCTTCTATTGCTGCCTAATCTGCGGATTTCACCTTCTTCAATGGCTCTTAGAATCTTAACTTGGGTATTATGAGGAATGTCTCCGACCTCGTCCAAAAAAAGAGTTCCACCATGTGCAAGCTCGAAAAGTCCGTTTTTGCCGACGTTTGATGCACCTGTAAATGCACCGCCCTCATACCCAAAAATTTCTGCCTCTATCAAGTTTTCTGGGAGGGCTGAAATGTTAACTGGGATGAAAGGCTCCTGAGCCCTCGGGCTGTTTTTGTGAATTGTTTTAGCGATAGAATCTTTACCAACCCCTGATTCTCCGGTAATTAATAAGTTACAGTCAACAGGGGCTATCTTTTTAATTTTATTCAGGGTTTCCCGCATACCAGGGCTTTCGAAAATAAAATTTTCGCCTATCATCAGGACATCGCGTAGTTTGTGGATTTCTCGACGGTTTTCCTGTCCTTTTTTTCGTTCTTTTACCAGCTGCACCCACAAATTGTTTAATTCATTAAGTGTTGTTGAAGTGGAAACAAGAAATTTTATTTTACCGGTGCTGTTATAGACGGGCTTGCATCGAACAATCACTTCTTTACCTTTAACGGTTTTTATGATTCCACAAGCCTCTTCGCCTTTCGCGATAGCATCAAATACGACTGGTTTGTCAATAATGCCTTTTTTGGTAGCAAGATTGGGTTTTTTTCCTTTCCAGTACTTTAAGTT
>JAGXLC010000513.1 GCA_018334875.1 Bacteroidales bacterium
TAATTATTGAGACGTTTTTGAATCTTTAAACCAACATATCCGTAAAAACCAACGAAATTTAAATTTAAATTCTAATGCGAAGGCCAACTTGTTTCAAAGCATGAATTCGGTCACAGCACAATAAGAAAATGATGTTTGTTTTCTAAAAAATATATAAAGCCCATGAAGCTCCAAATGAAGCTAAAGCATAAGGTTCAGATAATCCTTATATCCATTTCGGCACTTATCTATTTGTTGGCCATTGGATACATCAGCCTCAACGCCAGGCAGAATTCGTACAGGGATACTAAAAACCTTATCGATTCCAAAGTAAATAAATATGCCCGGCAGATAGAAAGCAAGCTGAACAGAGACATGGCGGTTACCAGGACAATGGCGCTGAGTTTTTCCAATTATGATTTCATGCCCAAAGAAGAATGGCTTAACCTGGTTAACAGAATGTACGAAGATGTATTCCCGAAATATACTGACATTTACAACCTTTGGGATAGCTGGGAGCTGAGTGTAATAGATTCAAGCTGGGACAAATCGCATGGAAGAATTGTAAATGAACACTTCAGGGAGGAAGGCATCATAAAGGAGAATCAAACCCGGAGAAGTCTGGAAGGGGACAATGAATTATACAAAGAAATCAAAAGTCAAAACCGGGAGACCATTTTGCCCCTTTACTTCGACCGTTTTGCAGAAGGCAAATCAGAGCGAAAGTTGATGACCAGCCTGGTTGTGCCCATTCAATCGGAATCCGGGGAATTTGCAGGTGCGGTTGGTGTGGACATTACCATGGAGCAATTCCAGAAGATGCTTAACAATGTGTCCATTGAAAACCTACATGGAAACCGTGCCTTCCTGATTAGTCATAAAGGAAGATATGCTGCTCATCCCGATACTTCCATGCTTAATGAAAAAATTCAAAAAAATCCAACAGACAACGAAAACTTCGATGTTTTTGAAAAGCTGAATCAGGGGGAAAACTTTTCCATTATTCACACAAATGATCTGAATGAAAAGCATTATGTGAGTTACGCACCTATAATTATAGGCAATACAGATAATCCCTGGTACCTGGGCATTTCAGTACCGGCTGAATCGATAATGGAAGAGGCCAACCGGGATTTTATCATTTCATTGCTGGTTGGTATTATCGGGCTTTTAATACTCAGCCTGGTTATTTACTATGTAACCAGAAGCATATCCCGCCCGATTGAACAAATCACAAATGTTTTAAAACAAATGGCCATGGGCAGGATTGACAACAATATGAAACTATCCATTGAAACAGGGGATGAAATAGAAGAGATGGGGAAAGCCCTGAACACATCCATAGACGGCCTAAACAGGAAGAATGAATTTGCAGGTCGCCTGAGCAACGGAGAATTGGACTACGAACACACCCTGCTCAGTAATGAAGATCATCTGGGACAGTCGCTGCAGGAAATGCGGGACAGTCTTAAAAAAGCCAGGGAGGAACAGGAAAAGCAAAAAATAGAAGAACAAAAACGGCAATGGATCAATGAAGGGCTAGCCAGATTTGCAGATATCCTGAGGCAAAATAATGAAAACCTTCAAAAACTTTCCGATGAGCTGATCAAAAACCTGGTGTATTACCTCGAAGCCAATCAGGGGGGAATATTTCTTGTTAATGATGAAGATGAAAACGACAAACATCTGGAGTTGATATCCGCCTTTGCTTACGACCGCAAAAAATATCTTGAAAAACGTATAAATTTCGGTCACGGACTGGTCGGTACATGTGCCATTGAAAAACAATCCATTTATATGGAAGACATCCCCCAGGACTATATCGAAATCACTTCAGGTTTGGGAGATGCCAATCCGGATAGCCTGCTTATCGTTCCCCTGAAATTGGAAGAAGAGCTTCACGGGATCATTGAAATTGCCTCATTCCATACGTTCCAGCAATATCAGATCGATTTTGTCGAGAAAGTCGCCGAAAGCATTGCTTCAACCATTTCCTCCGTAAAAGTAAATATGAAGACTCAGCGGCTGCTGGAACAATCGGAGCAGCAATCACAGGAGCTTTCAGCCCAGGAAGAAGAAATGCGACAAAATATGGAAGAACTAAAAGCCACACAGGAAGAAAATTCCCGTCAGAAAGCTGAAATGGAACATCTGATTAATGCCTTTCATAAAGCCAATTATGTAGTAGAATATGACCCCAATGAAAAAATTATTGACATCAATGATAAGTACTTGAACCTGGTAGGTTTGACACGGGAAGAAGTTATTGGTACCCACCATTCATATAAACTGCAGTTGACAAAAGAACAGGAGGAATCATACAATCAATTCTGGGCCGATCTAAGGGCAGGAAAGGTTAAGAAAGATATCAACAGGGTGGAAGTAGATGGTCATACCCATGTTCTTGCTGAAACTTATACTCCCATCATGGATAATGAAGGGAATGTTAAAAAGATTCTGAAGATTGCCTTTGACACTTCAGAATTCAATTTTTGATTACAAAAAAATGCCCGATAGGTTCCAATCCTTCGGAACCCTATCGGGTATAATTGATTTCTTATTAAACGGTCATAATTTCTTTTTCCTTCTCTTCCAGTATTTCATCTACTTTTTTCACAGATTCATCCGTGAGCTTTTGAACTTCTTCTTCCGCTCTTGTGGTTTCATCTTCAGGAAATCC
>JAGXLC010000514.1 GCA_018334875.1 Bacteroidales bacterium
GGAGGAGAAAATGCCGGAGTTAATAGTTCCATCCAGCTGGAGTCACGATGTGACCATCGACTGGCTGCAGTCTGTAAATAAACAGGAAAATGAACATGAGGCTTTTTCAATTGCTTCAACCCACAACACCGGAGGCAATTATTTGGGAGAGACTTTGGTTAACCAGGCCAAACGAGTGGAGGCAAAAGAAATATGGAGCACCGAACTCCATGAATGGGGGGGAGTAGAATCTTCCGAAGAGATCAAAAATTCCAGCATTCTTTGGCGTCACATTCGTGACGGGTTCAATGGATTTGCTACCTGGCTTTTTTATGGGAATTATGCGGGGAGGTTTCATGCCATGTTGTGGACCCATCCCAACAAGGGCATCCGTAAATCTACCAAATATGAGATCTTCAAGAAACTGGTAAACAATACCAACAGGGGGTATTACCTGCATACACCTCCGATCCATTCCAACGTGCATACGGCAGCTTTTGTCAGGGGAAATTTTCTGAATGTTTGGGTTTTAAATAATTCAGACGTTTCTTTTGATTCGCTCACCTATAACCTCGAGAGTTTTCATACGGAAGCGCATGTGGCTAAGGAGATCAGATGGAATGCCCAAACGCCCCGCTCAGGCATGAACGATGCTTTTATCCCCGGCTCTGAATCGGTCACCAGGAACATCGCCCCGCATTCCCTCTATTCTTTCAAAGTGAAATTAACTGAACCCGTGGAAGGTGGATATGACAAACAACCCAGGGATACCCTTTCCGGTATTTCCTTAAGTGATACGGTTGCTATCCAGGCAAGCGGTTTTGTTGACGGGGTATATCAGGGTAACTTACCTGCACTGGCTGATTCAGTTCTTCCCGGATGGGACAAGAGAAACCTGAATGTCACCCAGGTTCCGGAACCTGGAACAACTGTTCAGGGCAGGGGCAACAAAGTCGTGCTGAAAGCCAGTAATCAAAAGGGAGATACTACCAGGGTGCATGTTCGTGTGAATGTACTGGCAGATACTGAAAAGCCTACTGTTAAATGTATTTCAGATACAACGGTGTATGTTAATACGGATACAGTATATACAGTTGCCGGTGATGAGTTTGCTCCGGCAGATACTTCAGACAATACCTCTATCGTACAATTAACAAACAACATTACCGGTACTCAGCCTTTGGAGGGGACAACTTTACCATTAGGAACCACAGCAATTAGCTGGATAGCGAAAGATATAGCAGGCAATCAGAACTATTGTAGATTTGATGTGACCGTGGAAGAGAAAATTACCGGAAACAGGAGAATAAGAAAGAGCAAAATATCTGTTTATCCGAATCCTGTCATAAGAAAGGTGTATTTTCATTCTGAAGAGCGTTCGGTGCATTCTGTCAGTCTCACAGACTTAACAGGGAAGTTATTGCTGAGAAAAACAAATGTCGGGACCAATGGCAGCATAGATCTATCCTGGTTCGAAAGTGGAATTTATCTTTTTAGGGTTAAAACAGGCAAAAAAGTGTATACAAAAAAAGTCGTGAAAAATTGAATCGGCCAGGTTCCTGAATGCATTCCGGAGTTTTTCCGACTGGTATGGTATTTTTCGCTAAAGAGCCGGGATATAGTATAATATAAAGATGCAGGTATTTTCGGTCGGTATGGCAAACACAGGTTTTTATGGTTAAATTACTCATAATCAATGAAGTATTTATATGATACCAGTCAAAATTCCATATTGATTTTCATTTTGTTATTAACCTCGGGGTTTTTATCATTTTTCTAAAACGATTGTAAAGCAACAGAAACATGCAGAACGGACCCTTCTTCAAATGGTGTTGGATAAGAAATTGACACAATTGTACCTGACGCGTGGTAATCCTATGCATGATTCTTTATATTTATTTGAAAGTCAATTTTTAATATGTTTAAAATTGGTTGTATGCAGAAACTATTTGTTATAATCTTTTTTCTTTTTACACCGTATTTTATGCTTTCTCAGCATCAGATTCACCCCGACTCGTTGACAGGGGTAAAATGGAAGCCTGATAACCTGGAAAGTAGCGGCAGGGATTACGCCGTCTCTCCGGATCTGGAGTATGGAAATTTAACCCGCCGTGAAGCAGTTGAAGCTCTTAATAGTTTTGATATAGAGGCAGTAGTTTTGAGATACAATGAAGCCGACAGGATTGAACCGGGTATTGAAGATCCCTGGCCCAGGGAGGCTTTTGATACCGCTGCTTTCAATCTGATCAAGGAGATTAAGGCGCACAGTGCGCAAACAAGCGTTTATTTCTGGAAACGCCAGTGGTTCAATCGCAATGAAAGCCAGGTGGATATGTTTGTGGATCCGATGGTCAAATACATCGATTCCGCCAGGGCCCAGGGATTTGATGATGTTGTAGCCGGAGTATGTCCTATTGAAACCAACCTGGGCAATTCTACCCAGACCCTTGCCAAAGCATTGCAGGTAGCAGGCGAGATAAATGAGAGAACCGATGGCTGGCTCAAAGACAAAACCTTTTACTGGCCCGGGGCCGGAATGGGTCAATGGTTTGTTAATATTGATGTTGGGGGAGAATCCTTTTTTAAGTCCATTCAAAGAGAATGCAAACATTTCGCCTTTATTTTTAAATACATGCTGAGCCAGCCTACCCATGAAGACTTTCATAAAAAC
>JAGXLC010000515.1 GCA_018334875.1 Bacteroidales bacterium
AGCAACCCAAACATTTATTTTAACGGCTATTGATGAGAGGATAAAGGTTTCAGCACCTGTTGTACAGGTTTCGGCACACTTTTTCGGGGGTTGTGTATGTGAGAGTGGGATGCCCATTCACAAAAGTGATCATCATCAAACCAATAACGTTGAAATTGCAGCCCTTTGTGCACCAAGGCCAATGATGCTGATTTCGAATGGCAATGACTGGACAAGAAATACTCCCCGAATTGAATATCCCTACATTCAAAAAGTATATTCTTTATATGATGCTGAACATAAAGTTCAGAATATTCATTTAGCTGCAAATAAGCATGATTACGGGTATTCCAAGCGCAAATATATCTATCCCTTTTTTGCCCACCATTTGAAACTGGGTAGAAATAGAGAATTATACAATCCAACCGTTAAGGAGGATTTTGTAACCATTTTGCCTGAAAATCAGCTAAGGGTTTATACGGAAGATAATCCAATGCCAGAGGATGCGCTGAAAGGTGATGAAGCTGTTATGGAATATCTCGACCAATATATGAATTTGGACCATTATAAAAAGAAATTACAGGAAAACAATTAAATTTGTTATTAAATTAAAATTCAGTTCTTTATGTAACTTCTTTTTCGTGTTATTTTTTTAGCTCATATTCGCTCAATGGATGGAATAAACTCAGGATCCTGGCGATTATGAGCGGGATAATTACGATTCTATTATCCGGCGAAGAAAGGAAAAATGCGATCCCAGGGGGCAACAACGATGCATTGATCTCTATCAAATTTTTTCGGAAAACTATCTTGAATAGTGGAAGAAAGAGCTGGGAATCGAAATAAATTCTGAAAACCATAAGCTTCCTTAAATCAGCATAGAAATTAATAACGATGTAAAAATTTTTGGTTAATTATTTGTTTATTAAATTTTATTAATGTATTTTTATCGTTAATAAAATTAATAACCATGTCTTACATCGTTGAACAGACTATAAAAGGCAGAACCTATCTTTATCGAGTAGAAGCTTACTGGGATAAAGAGAAAAAGCAGTCCCGGCAGAAACGAACTTATATTGGGCCAAAAAATAAAAAATATAAAAAGAGTATAAAATCGTTTCCTTCAAAGATCATTCATAAAAATTATGGAAACATTTTTCTATTAAATTGGATTGCTGAAAAAATCGGGTTAAAAAGTATCCTTGAAAAATGTTACCCTGAGCACTACAGGGAACTTTTAGCTTTGGCTTTCTATGAAATATCCAATGGAGATCCTTTATACCTTTTTCCCTATTGGTTAGAAGAAAATCATCTGCCTGATGTAAGAAGGATGGATTCTTCTTCCTTGTCAAAGTTTTGCGAAGAAATAGGCAGAAACCAGCAACAGAAACTTGATTTTCAAGAAGCATGGATCGCTCATTTACAGCCGGTAGATGCCTTGTTTTATGATATCACCTCTATATCAAGTTACTCTTTAAATATTGAGTTCGTGGAGTGGGGGTATAATCGGGATGAAGAAAACCTTCCCCAAATAAACCTTGGAGTGGTATTCTCCAGTAAAAGCGCCTTACCCATATTTTATACCATATATCCGGGCAGCATTGTTGATGTGAAAACATTGACAAATTGCGTAAAATATTTAAAAACCATGGGGTTAAAGGACTTCCTTTTTGTTTTGGACCGTGGCTTCTTTAGCACGGAGAATATTACCCGGATAAGTCAGAGTCCATTAAACATTGATTTCATTCAACCCCTTCCTTTTAGCCTGAAAAAAGTCAAGCAACTTATTAAAACACATAAAAAAAAGTTGCATGATGTGGCCAATAATTTTAACTTTAATAACGAGTTGTTTTCTCATGTAAAATCACAGATTCAATTCAACGATCGGGTTTACCCTGTTCATATTTTTCTCAATGAAAAAGCAGAACTCGATCAGAAGCAATTGTTCATGAAAAAATTGATTGAAATAGAAGAAAATGTCATTAAAGGCAGAAAGTTTAACAGTCAGAAAGAAGCCTTATCATTTAAAGAGAACAACATAGCAAAAGCCTGGCAGGATTATTTTAAATATACCCGGTCTTCTGGTATGCTTGAACGTAATGTTCAACGCATCAAAGAAAAGATTAACAGGTTAGGCTACTTTATTTTAGCAACAAATCATGACTTTGAAAAAGAAGATATTTTAACAAAATATCGCAATAAGGACCAGGTAGAAAAAGTGTTTGATCTGTTAAAAAATGAGATGGATGGTGCACGACTAAGAGCGCATGGTCAATATAACGCGGATGCTC
Organism: Bacteroidales bacterium; assembly: GCA_018334875.1. Lineage (NCBI taxonomy): Bacteria > Pseudomonadati > Bacteroidota > Bacteroidia > Bacteroidales > Bacteroidales bacterium. The sequence goes on from JAGXLC010000515.1 coordinate 2,271, forward strand.
GATTATTTATTAAATTCCTATCGCTGATTATTCAATCTCAAATCATGAGAATAATGCGAGAGGCAGGGCTTTTTAAAACATACACTGTCCGGGAATTACTCTCAGAACTAAAAAAGGTAAAATACGCCAGAATAAATGATGAAATTTTTATAAGTGAAGTTTCAAAAAGGAACAGAAAAATTTTCGAAGCATTCCAAATAGATTTAAATGAAATCCATCGTTATTAAATTCCAAACCGATTTTAGGATGAAAACAAATGAAAAACCGTATATACCTATTTCCCTTTCAATATTGTTTCTGGGGTTGCTTATAGTAAAATGCACCCACACCCCTGAAGCAAAAAGTGGTATTGCTCAATAAGAAGGTTCTGACG
>JAGXLC010000516.1 GCA_018334875.1 Bacteroidales bacterium
GGGGAAAAGAATTAATTTGTTTAGTCAGGATTATTTGTGAATCATTCGGGCTATAGCCTCCAGATTTAGAATATATAATATTAACCACAAAGCACACGAGGGGAGATCACGGAGGAACACGGAAGGGAAATACATTACATTACGTTCTTTCAGAACTAACCTTGAAATAATATGGGTCTAATAATTGTAGTTTTTTCTTCATTCCGGCTGAAGTCCCGCTCTTTAGACGGGATCAGGCGGGGTGCCAGAGGCATCTGTTATGCCGGTGATTCGAAAGGTGTACAGACGGGCCTGGCACCCGGTCTGGTCCGGCTTTTTGACGGGATCGGACCGGTTTGTTGGGGCATGAGGAGAGCGTATATGCAGTGCATGCAGTATGGAATGGTGTCTTTTGCAATGGATAATTGCTCTTAGCCTCTGTTGCTTCTGATCCGCCATGTCTGGTGCCTTCCTCACCCGTCCGACCGGGTAGATATAGCTACTCCATTAGATTGTCTGAGGTTAGCACTTTGAATTTTCTTTCACCGTGTGGACTTAATAATCGGTCAGACGGGGTGCCAGTATCCTCTCCCAGCCTCCCGCCTATAGCCGGCGGGACAGGTCTCCCTTCTGGAAGGGAGAGGAGCTTCTCCTTCGCAGTAGCTACGGAGAAGGAGCTTCTCCTTCGCAGTAACTACGGAGAAGGAGCCGGTCAGTAGTTGTTTTACTGGTATGGCAGATATAGAATTATAAGAATTATAACTCAGCAATGAAGAAAAAAACTTTGGACTCTACTACCAGGCCAAGCTTCCCGCTTAGCGAGAGAGGCTCTTTCTTCACAAGGTGGGCGGAAAAGAGTACACTTTTCTTGGCTTCGTCCCTAAAAAGTCCTGCGTGCCGAAGAGAATATTTCTATCGCCGGTTTATATGGGGTTTGGAGAAAGCAACTAGTATATCCCTGGCTCTTCCCTTATCTGTGTTTAATCTCTGGGATAAATTTTTGCTTTGAAGCGATATCAGACGAGTAAAAACTGTTAAAACTATGGACGTTTATTTTAAACCAAGGCGGCAGGTTATCTTGCCCTCGTTAGAGGGCAAATAGCGATAGCAACCGGATCACCCCGCCATCTGTAGCGCCTCGTTAGAGTGCGCAATAATATTGGAGTTCAAGTTTTTTTTTGCCAAGCGTTTATGGGCTTGTACAAGAAATGTTATTTACCTTGATTCGGTAGAAATAATTCTATGTCATGCCTATCTGCCGGCTGACAGGCATGACATGCGGAGGGCATGAATTACAAGATACATTCCTGTTAATCAAAGAAATCAAGCAAATATCTTACGCCCTTTCAGGGCTTTCTTGGTATTGGGGGGATGTTACCCGGGGCGTTGCCCCGGGCTGTCATATTATCGCCCTTTCAGGGCTTAAAAGACGAATAGGGTCATATCTAACCCGTATTATTCACAAATAAATCACATTCATACAAAATTATCTGCCGATCGTCCAAAAAATTAATGGGAACATCAAAAGACAAAACTTTTGTTCTTCTATTGGTGTATAAATTTATAACTTGTCATTTTTCGTTCAACCGATTTTTTCGATATGGAAAACACCTATTTCGACAACCTGCGGACAAAAAAAATTGAGCCTGCTTTTGCTCTGAAGCCTTATATTACTTGCTATTACCTGTATGAAAACCGGAAAGACAGGCTCCAGAATTTCTTTTTCCGGGCCTTGCCCAATGGGTTGGTGGAAATGTTCTTCCTTTTTAACGACAGCAAGGTTATTTTTCATGAAAAGCGGAAAAAACAAGCTTTATCTGGATTTGTGGCCGGGATCTTTGAGCTGGATCATCCCATGAAGCTTAGGATTGAAGTCAACGGAAGGCCGTTCAGGGGCCTCAGTATACTTTTTACGCCTCTGGGTGTAAACCGGTTGCTTGCTACCGATCTGAATGAGCTTACCAATCAGGTGGTCCATCTGGACCAATTCTGGAATTTAAAACTCTACTGGGAATTTGTCAACTCACTTCAGGTTGGGAATGAAAGGGTACTTTTGATGAGCATCAATGACTTTTTCCTTCACCGGATAAATGCCCACGATCATCCTACACAAAGGATTGTTTCTGTTTTAAACAGCATAGAGCAAATGGAAGGCCCGTTGAGTGTGGGTCGGGTGGCTTCCGGTCTGGAAATTTCTTACAAGAAGCTGTACAGAATGTTTGTGGAAGAACTGGGCATTACCCCCAAAATGTATCTGAAAATTATCCGGTTTAACAGGGCCTGTTACTTGCTTGACCAAATGAAAAGCATAAAAGAATCCGAGATTGTATATGATTGTGGGTATTACGATCAGCCTCATTTTGTCCGCGAGTTTAAAAGCATCATGAAAGCATCTCCCCGGCAATACCAGCGTTCCAGCCGGGGCAAATTTTACATCAATCGTCCTTATGCATTCAAATAAAGAAAATGGTCTTTCGTCAAAACCGGGTCAATTTTTTTATCTCTTGTCCGATTTTTACAAGAATTATTAAAAAACCCATTATATCTTGCAATCGTGTTTTGGTTGTTCATTTTGTTCATTATTGATCTTAAAAGTTGCATGAATGAATTGTTTCGATAAAAAAATGATAAAGAGAAAGCAG
>JAGXLC010000517.1 GCA_018334875.1 Bacteroidales bacterium
AACTATTGAAAGAAGCCATTAGAAGCCTTGAGCAATCAGGTACACTACCCAAAAAGAATAAACCTCACAAACTTGCAGGCAACTATTCAGGCTACTGGGAAGCACATTTAAAATCAGACTGGTTAATAATATGGAAACTATATTCAGAAGATCAGGAGGTTTGGTTAACACGAACCGGTACTCATTCCGATTTGTTTTAATTAACAAAAGAGTCAACGGATCCGTCAGTTGCCGGACAAGTTTTACACAGATAAAATAAAAATCCGTGTTAATCCCTTCCCTTCCGGTCAGGCGGGCGTCCAATCACTGTTACAGAATTCTGGTCATACAATTTTGACAAGTTATCTGCGTTACTATAACATATTTGTGACGAAAACAATGAATTATAATTAATCATTTATGGATAACCAGGTTAATATAAAAGAAATCACAAAAGATCTCAATATAGATTATCATACCTTTCTTCATCAGAGCCAACGCCTCTTTATTGAAGAAAAGCTGAAAGAAATCAAAGCTCAGATTCACGAAATTGCTGGAAAGTATAATATTCAATCCATTGCAGAATTTGATAAACTTTACCAGGAAGGCAAAATTGAAGAACATACTTCAATGGAAGATTTTAAAAAATTAGACCGGTTGGAATATCAGCGCGACAAACTCACTTCATACCTCCAGCACATGGAAAATGATTGATCTGCATGAAATAAAATCAATCATTGAAAATTGATTTCCGGGTTATTATTGATCGGGTAACTTTATCAGAAATCAATGAAATGAGGATTCTCCTTAAGGATGATACCTTTATAGATGTATGGTATTCCTTAAAACTTAAGGATCGTTTCAGCTATCATTGGGAAAGAAAATTCAAGAATGGCACTATATACAGACATGACAATATCCCCCATAATAGTTGGAAAAACGTTAAGACATTTCCGAAACACTTCCATAATGGGAGTGAAAAAGAAGTAACCGAAAGTTATATTGACCCCAATCCAGAAACAGGGTTACAAGAGTTTTTACGATTTGTAAGAGATAAGCTGAGTCAGGAAGATTGAAATTGGCGAAAAATATACAGAACCAAATCAATAAAAGCATCCAGTAAAAACCAAAGAAAACAGGGTCCACTAATCCGTCAGGGGCCGGACACGGTTTTACGCCTGCCTGCCTGTCCAGCAGCAGGCGGGCCGGCAAGGCAGGAATCCGTCAAAAGCCGGACACGAATTACACGAATGAAGAAAAATAAGCATGAGTATTTCTTTTATTGCTTAACAACCTGCACAACAAAAATTTCTAATCACCAAAAGCATATTAATCAGTGAAATTCGTGTAATTCGTGGACAAAAATATTTAATATACGTGGAACTTTTATACAAGCAAGAAAGCTACAAAATCATCGGTTCCTGCTACGAAGTCTATAACGAACTCGAATGTGGCTATCTTGAAGCCGTTTACCAGGAAGGCCTGGAAAGAGGATTTCAGCTACAGAACATACCTTAAATAAAAAGTAAAAATGGACCTAAATGAAATAAAAAAACAAATCAAGCCAGTGCTGCAAAAACATGGTATCAATCAGGCTTCAATAGTTGGTTCTGTTGCCAGGGATGAGGACAATGAGAACAGCGATATAGATATCATCATAGAAGCAACAAAAGATATGAGTTTACTCACATTTTCCCGTTTAAAACTGGAGTTGGAAAATGTATTAAAGAAAAAAGTCGATTTGATAGAGCGATCTGCAGTTAAGCCCAGACTTAAAAATTATCTTTTAAAGGATGAAGTAAAAGTCTTTTGATGGCTAAAAAGCGAGATATAACCATTTATCTGGAAGATATAATTGAATCAGCTGACCTCATAAGTGAATATTTAGAGGGATATACCGAACAGGAGTTCATATCATCTAAAGAAAAACAAGATGCCGTCTTAAGGCGTATCCAAATAGTTGGCGAAGCTGCAAAACACATAGATGAAACCTATAGGGAAAAATGGTCACATATTCCCTGGCGGGATATCGCGGGTATGAGAGATATTGTTGTTCACGAATATTTCGGTGTAACCCTTTCAATGGTTTGGAAAGTTGCCACCGAAGATATTCCCATTCTAAGAGAACAAATAAGTAAAATATTGAAAGAACTGCAATAATTAAGATAGATTACTGTATTTAAAAATACGAAAAAAGAAGATTAGAACACGGATCCGTCAGGGGCCGGACACGGTGACGCGGATGCAACGGATCTACACGGATAAAAATCCGCGTTAATCCTTGCCCGTCTGGTCAGGCGGGTGCTCAATCCGCGTTACTGTGTCCGGCAACTGACGGATCAGCGTTCATACAATTAAAAAATCCGTGGTCATCCGCTAAATCCGTGTCATCCGCGTTCCAAATATTCATGTGTTCCATACATTCCCGCGTTCCAAACATTACCATGAAATACCAGGACAAAACCCAAAAGATCATCAACGCCTTTTACAAGGTATACAATACATTGGGTTATGGATTTCTTGAAAAGGTATATCAGAATGCCCTTCTCATAGAGCTAAGAAAGATGGGATTTGACTGTGTAGCAAATTATCCGGTAAAAGTTTATTATGAAGAACAACAGG
>JAGXLC010000518.1 GCA_018334875.1 Bacteroidales bacterium
TGGCCACATCGATGGTCCCTAGATCCACGCTGCTGTTGCTTCCGTTGAAAAACACCACCTTTACATGCCCGGCTGAGGCTACATAAGCGCTCATGGTTAGGCCCTGTAAATCAACTCCCACAGAAGGAAGGATGATGTCGTTCATTTCAACCCCGTCGATGGGAAACTCCCGTACGGATTGATCACCGGCGTTTATAATCCCGGTATTCACCCTGCCGACACCCGTTCCGGGACCTGTCTGCTGCTCTGCCGCTGTAATGGTGATGGTGCGGTTGGTGGAATCGACAGAAAGACTCGTCCGGGCTCCGGCCCTGAGCTTATACAGCTTGGTATTGCCCTGGCCCTCAAAATTCGTCAAGACCATGGCACTGTCACTTACCATCAGGGTGTCCAACGAATTCACCCCCTTACCGACCAGAATGCTGCCTTCCGGTACCGCTCCCCGGCCTGTGCCACCATTGACCACGGGAAGGGTGTCGGTAACCTTCTGCTGCAGGTTGATGGCTTGATCGGCTATGTCTTCATTTACGATGGAGCCATCCTCTATGACCCGCGTATCGACAGAACCCGTGTCGATGTCCTCGTTCTGAATCTCGTGATCCAGGATCTTCTCGGTGGTGATGGCATTGTCGGCAATATTATCGGTGTAAAAGGAATACGGTACGGACATGAACCGTTGATTGCTTACCATCCGGTAATTGCCATTGTTCTCTATGGATATCTCCACTTTCAGCCACTGGTCGGCCTCGATCCAGGGAATGTCGTTCAGATGCGTATAGGTTCCACCTGTTTGCTCGCCCTTTCCAATGACCAAAGAAAACAACCCATGCTGATTGGTCAGGGCTGTGTGGGTCTCCTGATATAAAACATCGCCATTCTGGCCCTTATTGATGGTAAATCGTACACCGATCTCCTTTTCATACAGCGGCTTGCCTTCCATATCCATCCCAACAATCTCCTTCCCCTCTTCGTCTATAGCAACGGCCTGGTAATTGATCCCGTGCAAATCTCCTATTCTCTGGGCTGATGTATGTCCGATACCAGCAAACAACAAAATGATGATCAAATATAGCTTTGTATAGGTTTTCATATGCTTGTGATTTTGGGGTTTTTATTCTTCTTTCTTGGCTATAGTAATGGAAAGCCCGAGGGTTAATGAATATCCCATATTGGTGGCTTCCTGGTTGCTCGCTCCTGTTTCAATGTTCTGCAATCCCATTAAATACTCAAATTCTGTGTATACGGAGATAAAATCAGAAGCGGCAATTCTTACACCCGGCGTAACCAGAAGTCCATAATCCTTTTCATTCACCATCCCGGCTTCCATCAAATCGTAGTTGATGTTCTCGCGGGTAGGATCATTGATCCTCTGATTGGCCTTTAAGAGCTTGGCATAGTAACCGGAAACCCCCAGATAGGGCCTGAACCTTCCCAGATCATACATGTAGCCCAATCCCAGTTTCCCCTGGGCATAACGAAAATCCCACCTGAGATGCGTGTCGTCCAGCGTCATGGTGGCCCCTGCATTTCTCATTCCAACGGCTGTATTAAAATAGAGACCGAAATCCAGCACGTGGGTATAACCTGCGGTATAGGCGCCAGAATAGATCGGCGAGTAAGAATTGTCGATATTTCCGGCACTGTTCGTAAATTCAAAGGATGTCATTTGTTGTGAGGCGTCAATAGTGATGCCTGACTGGGCATTTGCCTGACGGGGTAGGATGAACAACCCTGCCACAACTACAAGAAAAAGATATCGTACTGCTTTATTCATAAGATCAGTTATTTTGAGATTAATACTTTGGCTCTGTAATGTGTGTCTGTGGACTTGTCATATACCTTGATCATGTAAAGTCCGCTGTTCCAGTCACTGCAATTGACCGGGTAAGAATACGGATCCGTGATCCGTTTATCCAGGATCTTTCTGCCCTGCATATCAAAAATCTTCAGGTCCCCCTGCTCCATATGGGTGTCAATGTAAAGATCACTGCTGGCTGGATTGGGATAGACCTTCAGATCCTTATAATCCTTATTCGTGGCAGTTTTCTCTTTTTGCTCTTCCTTTCCCTTTGTCTGATTCAGTAATAAACCGGATTGCTGAAAACCCGGATTAATGCCGACCACATTATCGGCGTAAATGCCTGTGGAATAGGGCTGTCCAACAGTCTGGCTGAAAGCGGCTCCCTCTATGGAACCCCCTGCTCCGTAACTACCTATAGACTGACGTGCAATGGCTTGCCCCCTGACTGTAAAGGAAAAAAATGACAAGAGAATCAATAAAAAAAGGAATTCTTTTATTCCGTTGGTTTTCATAGGCATATTCATTTTAGGGTAGTTAAACAACCATTCATTTTTTTAATCAGAAACTTCCGGCAATCAGAGATATCGGAATACAGACGCATCCTGGATTACTGTATTTGCTCTTACAAGACGAGTGAAAAAAAATATGGTTGTAACTCCCCGCATTATCAGGCTTTGTCTTGTCGCCTTTAAATTCTGTTTAACAGGCACTTATACCTGATAAAAAATTATCAATCCATAAATGATCCAGACTGTTGGAGGCTCTGATGAAGTGGGGAGAATATCCGGTGCTTCAGT
>JAGXLC010000519.1 GCA_018334875.1 Bacteroidales bacterium
GTAATACCTGTTTTTGAATAGTTTTGATGTGAATAGCGCCATGGCAAAAGTATTGGCCGCATGCGAGGAGACAAAACCAAAGGTTCCGCCTCTGTATCCTCTGACAGTATGAACCATATCGCCTATTTCAGGGTTGTGGGTGGGCCGGAATCTCTCAAATACTTCCTTGAATCCTTTAACCGATATCTGATCGGAAAGGGTGATCAGCAAAGCGATAAACAGAAGCGTTGCAATGGCATTCCATTTATAGCGCCATATCATAACAAAAATCAATATCCCGTAAAACGGATACCAGAATTCCTTGTCGCTGATATACCACATGATGGTATCCCATGTAGGGGAGTGGAGGCTGTTGAGAAAGAGAAAAAGTCGGGTATCGAGATCTAGCAATGTTTCCAGCATATACGTTTGTTTTTTCGGTTATTGATTGATTGCTTCCCATATAAGGTCTTTCATACGGCTGATCCCATAGTTGGTAACCGATGAAATAAATACGTAAGGGAGGTCGGGAAGATCCTGTTCCATTAGCTCCATGAGTTCCCGGTCCAGAAGATCCGACTTGGAAATAGCGAGGATTCTTTGTTTATCCAGTAATTCGGGATTGTATTGTTTGAGTTCATTGAAGAGGGTGTTGTATTCTTCACGGATATTCTTACTGTCCGAAGGAACCATAAACAGGAGCACCGAGTTTCTTTCAATATGGCGCAGAAAACGCAGCCCCAGCCCTTTTCCCTGATGAGCGTTTTCAATGATCCCGGGAATATCCGCCATCACAAATGATTTGTCCTCACGATATTTAATAAGGCCCAGGTTGGGTTCGAGTGTAGTAAATGGATAATCGGCAATTTTTGGTTTGGCAGCCGATATGCTTGAAAGAAGCGTGGATTTTCCTGCGTTGGGATATCCTACCAGGCCAACGTCGGCAAGTATTTTCAGTTCCAGTATATACCAGCCTTCCTGCCCTTCCTCTCCCGGCTGTGCTGTACGGGGTGTCTGGTTGGTGGGTGATTTAAAATGGGCATTGCCCAATCCTCCTTTGCCTCCTTCCAGGAGAATTTTCTCCTCCCCGTCTTTAACCACCTCGCAGATTTTTTCGCTGCTATCCGCTTTTTTGGCAACGGTTCCCAGGGGCACTTCGATAATTCTGTCCTTACCGCTTGCACCGGTGCTTTGCGATCCGCCTCCGGGCCGGCCGTTTTCAGCAATGATGTGTTTGTTGTATTTCAAGTGCAGAAGGGTCCATAACTGGCTGCTGCCCCTAAGAATAATGTGCCCTCCTCTGCCGCCGTCACCGCCGTCCGGACCTCCCTTGGGTACAAACTTTTCGCGGCGAAAATGTACCGATCCTGCGCCACCCTTCCCTGAGCGCATATAAATTTTAACGAAGTCTACAAAATTGGATTTCTCCATGGGCTGCCTTTCAATGTCCTTCTTTTCTATTGCGATACAACCTTGTATATATCCCGGTAATTTCTACCCAAACCGTTATAGTCAAGTCCATAGCCAATGATAAAATCGTTGGGCACTTCCATGCCCACATAATCAAGGGTGATCTCCCCGTTGAAAATTTCCGGTTTTAAAAGCAGAGTGGCTATCTTCATCTCTCTGGGCTGAAATGCCTCTACCTGATCTGTTACTTGCTTGATGGTTAAGCCGGAATCTACTATGTCTTCAAGGACAATGACATTTTTATCCTTCAGATCTTCGTTGATGCCAATCAGCTTTTTTACTGTTCCTGAGGTTGATGTGCCCTGATAGGAAGCAAACTTAACAAAGGATAAATAACTATTGATATTCAATTCCTTGAACAGATCTGCCGTGAACATGAATGCGCCGTTCAGAATACTTAAGAAGATCGGAGTTTCTTTATCCTTAAAGTCTTCATTGATCTGAGCGGCTATTTTCCTGACCGACTCATAAATGGATTCATAATGAATGGAAACCCGAAATTCTTTATCTTTGATCCTGATTTTATCCATAAGCGTAAATTTGTATTATTTTTGAGAAAACTTCAGATGCAAATTAAGGAATTAAGTCTATTTTTTAAAAATTAAAAATTGAAAAATGTTATGGAGCCAAAAGTAAGCATTATTATGGGCAGTACCTCCGATTTGGAGATCATGAAAAAAACTGCCGATTTACTGGATGAATTCAAGATACCTTTTGAGTTGAATGCACTTTCAGCACACAGGACACCCGAAAAAGTCATGCAATTTGCCAGGGAAGCTCATGGTAGAGGAGTTAAGGTAATCGTCGCCGGCGCAGGAGGTGCGGCGCACCTGCCGGGCGTTATTGCCTCGATGACACCGCTCCCGGTGATCGGAGTACCTATTCGCTCTTCTATCTCGCTCGACGGTTGGGATTCTGTGCTTTCGATTCTTCAGATGCCACCAGGCATCCCGGTGGCTACAGTAGGCACGGACGCCTCCAGAAATGCAGCCATATTGGCTACCCAGATCCTGGCCCTGACCGATGAGAACATCATGAAAACCATGGAAAATTACAAAGCCGGCCTGGTGCAAAAAATCAGCAAAGCCAACGACGACCTGGCGGAGGTGAAGTATGAATATAAGACAAACTGAGGCAAAGAGC
>JAGXLC010000520.1 GCA_018334875.1 Bacteroidales bacterium
CCTATCTCATCAAGAAAAAGGGTGCCTTTGTCGGCCATTTGGAATTTACCGGTTCTGTCTTCTTTGGCATCTGTGAAGGCTCCCTTCTTATGGCCAAACAATTCGCTTTCAAAAAGATTCTCCGGTATGGCACCCATATCAACGGTAACCATTAACTCGTTTGCCCGTTCGGATCTCCGGTGGATCTCCCGGGCCACAAGCTCTTTTCCGGTTCCGTTTTCGCCGGTGATGAGCACATTGGCATCAGTGGCAGCTACCTTCCTTACCAGTTGCATCACCTTTTCCATGGCGGGAGATGAGCCGATGATCATCTTTTGTTCGCTGTTCCATTCCTGCTTCAGGTTTTTTTCCCGGTCCCTGAGCTTTTTTACTTCCTGGTTTGACTGTTTCAGCCTCAGGGCTGCCTTTAGGGTGGCCAACAGTTTTTCATTTTCCCATGGTTTTACAACAAAATCGGCTGCACCGCGCTTCAGCGCTTTAACAGCCAGCTCAATATCCCCATAGGCAGTGATCATCACTACCTCAACAGTGGGGGCCATTTTCTTGATCTCCTGCAACCAATACAGGCCCTCGTTGCCCGTGTTTTCACCCGCAGAAAAGTTCATGTCGAGCAGCAACAGGTCGAAATCGGTTTTTCTCAGCTCCTCATAGATCCGGTTGGGATTCGAAAGCGTCACCACGGTTTCAAACTCAAACTGCAGCAAAAGGCTCAGGGCACTTAAGGCCCCTTTGTTGTCATCTACGATGAGTATGTGGCCGGTTTTTTTCTCCATTATTTATTTGTGCATTCGTGGCATTTATAGATTCAAAATTACAAAATTTATCATTTTCAAAATAAGTGTAAAAATATTTTACACCTCACAGTTAAAAATTTTGACAACATAGAGTGATTCTTTATTGATAAAATCCATTCAGTCAATTTATTGTTCTTATGGGCATAGCATTTGTATGGCTTATATACAGACGTTGTGAGCCATTATAAAACACCAAAAAATTATTATAATGTAGACACAAAAACGAAAACTCATGCATTATTCAAAATTTTACCTACTATGAGCCGAATTATCATTTTATTTTCAATTATTGTTGCACTGCTAAGTTGCAAAAAGCAACAAGAGACTTTTGAATACACGCTTAAAGGGGAAGTTATTGGCAAGGATTCTGGAAAACTTGTCTATTTTGAATCCCAAAGATTAGGCGATGAAATCAAAATTCCATTTGAGAAAGGAAAATTTGAACATAGCGATACCGCCTATGGTATTTATAGTTCATTCATTACTTTTTACGAAGACATGAAAAGTGGGAGATTCATGAGCTTTCCTGTTATTATTGAACCTGGAGAAATAAAACTTGAAATTCATGCCGATTCAATTACTTATAAATCAAGAGTATTTTCAGGTAAAAGAAATCTTAAAGTCCAAAGAATACATAATAAGAGATTAGAGTATGTAACTTCTCTTAATTTGAGGAAGGCAAAATCTCAAGCAAGAGATAGTTTATTAAATCTTTATGGGGACAGCATTTATAACATGATCATGCAGAATAAAAATAATTTTGGTGGGGTATATCTTTTGAAGAAATATGCTTCTGCACCTATTTTCAATGATAAGGAGCGTAAAGAATTATTTAGATCAATTAAGGATTCAAAGCTCAGGCAATTGCGCGATTTTAAAACTGTTTATTCGGAATGGCTGGGAAAGGAGAAAGGAATAAATAAGGTAGGTACAAAGGCACATAACTTTTCCTTACGGGATACTTCCGGAGATTTTGTTGAATTTAATCAGATTGCCGAAAATAAAATGACTTTTGTGGAGGCCTCGGGATCATGGTGTGGTAAGCCTGCAGAACGTTCAAAAGACTTATTACCAATATATAAATCATATAAAGACAATGGCTTTGAAGTTATTACCATTGTTCAGGAATCCCGATATGATCGTTGGAAAAAGTGGGTGAAAAAATGGAATTTTCCCTGGGTCAATTTGGCAGAATTAACGAAAGATAATACAAATGAGGTGTTTTATGGAGATTTATTATTCACGCATGGGGATAATTGTTTGGTCAACAAACAAGGAAAAGTAATAGCCAGTGATTTATCTCCTGCTCAGCTTAAAGAACAGCTCATGAAAAAGTTCGAACCTGACAAGTACGAAAGGTATACGAAAAACAAATGGAAGTTGCCTGAGGGTATACATATATTGGATAAAAACGATTCTATAAAAAGTTTTGCTGAACTTAACAAGAAAATGGGGAAGAATCCATTTATTATCGATTGTTGGGGAACATGGTGCAAGCCTTGTCTGCAGGAATTTAAATACAACGCTTCTTTGAAATCTTTTCTAAAAGAAAACGATATAAAAATCGTCTATATAGCTTTTGAGAGAAACCTGGATAATGCACAATGGCTGGATTATATTAAAAAATATGAATTGAAAGGATATCATATGCGGGTTAATGAAGATTTTGCTAAGAAATTCAGCAAGCTGGGATTTAAAGGCAGATTACCTACCTATATGATCGTAAACAGTGAAGGAGAAATCGTCGAGCCAGATGCTCATAGACCAAGCTCTCAGGAAAAGTTATACAATCAGATA
>JAGXLC010000521.1 GCA_018334875.1 Bacteroidales bacterium
TCTATTCTTTCTGTAAATATGATACAAAGAGTCTGGAAATAAAGAGCTGGAACGAGTACTGAGCAAGGATTGAATTGTACAGAGCTAAGAGAAAAGAGGAAAAGGTTTCGGGTCCCGTGTCTCGGGTCTCGGGTTTCGGGTTTCCCCAATCAATTGCTGGTAGAAGTTGTGAAATATACCAATTAGTGTTTGTCCATAAAGTCAAAGAGATTTGAAAGAGTCTCGTCTGGAATGTTCGCTGGCAAGGCTTGCGAGTTTTGAATGCCAAATGTAGAGACGTACGGCCGTACGTCTCTACCAGATGTAATCGACTGGCATAAAAAACGAGCGTAACGCAGCCAGCGGATATTATAGACCGATTCTAATTAACCTTTTATAGTAATATGAATCATAAATAACGGAAAAACTTTTGCTAATACCAACCCGAGACTCGGAACGCGGTACTCGAAACATTCTGTTCTCTGCACTCTAAGCTCTGAGCCATTCAAGCATGCAAGCATTTATTTGGAAAGGCAGAGACAGCTAAAAATCTACAAAATCTATATGATCTATGAACCTGATAGAAAGGATCAGTGACATTGCCAGGAGTCATTTTGAAAGCGCCAGAAGCAGCCACCGGTGGGATCATACCCAACGTGTTTATCGGATAGCTCTCCGTTTGGCCGAACAGGAAGGAGCCGACCGGGAAATTGTTGCGCTGGCAGCTTTGTTGCATGATATTGGCAGAACTGAGGAGGACCGGAGCCGAGGGCGCATTCGTCATGCCGAAAGAGGGGCCGACATGGCACGTAAAATTTTAGCGGGTGAGGGCCTTGAAGATAATAAGATCGGAAAAATCGTTCATTGTATAGCTACCCATCGGTTCAGGGACAATAAGCAACCAGAAACGCCTGAAGCCAAAGTGTTGTTTGATGCGGATAAGCTTGATTCTATCGGGGCAGTGGGTATTGCCAGAGCTTTTCTTTTTGCCGGAGAAGTCGGGGCCATGCTGCACGATAAGGAGGTGGACCCGGAGAAATCTTTACCCTATAGTGAGGAAGATACTGCATACAGGGAATATCTGGTCAAACTTAGATACATAAAGGACCAGATGCTAACCAGGAGCGGTTTGGAGCTAGCAAAAGAGCGGCATCGCTTTATGACTGATTTTTTTGAAAGACTCAACCGTGAAGTAGACGGAGAGATATGAGGAAACCAAACAGGCAATCAAATGAAACCCGCATCCAGAAACCTTCACAACAAGAACATGAGTAGCATGAGGGTTCCATGGTAATACACGCAAAGTTTGTAATTTTGGTAAATAAATCAATTTGAAATTCAATCTTTTAATAAACTGTTACACTAATGAAAAAATTACTTTTGAGTTTATCTATTTGCTTAACCCAGGGTCTTTATTACCAGGTTCAGGGGCAAAATCAGTATGAGTTGCTCTATCTTAAGAATCAATTTGATCTCATTGTTCAACAGGCTGAAATCAATATAAGTTCCAACTCTCTGAATTCAAATGATTATTATTGGTATGCGGTAGCACTAAATAAGAAAGGAGCAATCAATCAATGCATCCAAATACTGAACGAAGGATTACAATATTTTCCCGATAATACAAGGCTTAATAAACTTTTGGCAGATGTTTATTTTCAAAACGGAAATTTTACGGACGCTGAATGCATATTACAGAAGTACCTTGATGATCAGCAATGCAAGATGAAACTTGTTAAAATTCATGAGTTCAACAACAACTATTTACAAGCAATAGAGAATCTTCAGAAATTGTATAGGAATGATACTACCAATATTTTATATTTAAGACATTTAGGGAACAATTATTATGGCTTGGATAGCACTTCGAAGGCATTGTTTTTTTACAAAAAAGCATTGGCTTTAAATCCTTATGACCAGCTTACAGCTTATAAGGTCTCCCGAATTTATCGTAAGAATAAAGAATATCAAAAATCCATTGAAGTATGTCAACCCATACTTGCAAAAGATTCAACCAATTTGAGATTTTTAAAACAGGCAGGATATGTATATTATGAATGGAAAAAATACGACCGGGCTTCCGAGATATTTTCAAAAGCTCTTACTTCAGGTGATTCAAGTAAATTTGTATATAAATATTTAGGAATATCCGAATTAGGAAACCATTTATTTCATAGTGGTCGTAAATATCTTCTGGAAGCATATAAGAAAGATACCAATGATTTTGAGACCTGTTATTTTCTGGGGAAGACCTTTTTGAATTCCCCTACACCTGGTAAGGGTTTGTATTATTTAAACAGAGCCGATTCATTGTTACAACCTGACTCTTCTGTGATGTCTGCGTTATATCTTGAGAAGCAGTCGGTATATAGTGCAATGGGCAAATATATTGATGCTGTATCCTGTTATAAATTAGCACACAATTATAATCGTAAGCCTGAGTATTTATTTTATATTGCTTCGACCTATCAGCATAAACTTAAAGATAAATCCAAAGCATTGGAATATTATAGACTTTTTATAAGCGAATTGCCACCCCAACAGCGTTCAGAGCATGAAGTAAGTAAGAAGGGCATTGTTATTACTTATAGAAAAGTAGCTGAAGACAATAT
>JAGXLC010000522.1 GCA_018334875.1 Bacteroidales bacterium
AGAACACCTTTTATTGCCAGATGGCCTGAGCGCATAGCATCTGGAACCTCTTCCGATCATATCTCAGCCTTCTGGGATATATTACCAACACTCTGTGAAGTAGCTGATGTGGAGCCGCCGAAAGCTACGGATGGGATTTCTTTCTTCCCTACATTAGAAGGCAAGCATGAAGAGCAAAAACAACACGAATATTTATATTGGGAGTTCTATGCAAGAGGGGGGAAACAGGCTGTTCGTAGAGAAAAGTGGAAAGCCATCCGATTGAATACGTGTACCGATAATCCCAAACCGATAGAATTATACAACCTCAGTATTGATCCTTCTGAGGAAAATAATGTTGCCAATAATCATCCTGAAATTGTTGAAGAAATGAAGCGGATTATGAAAGAAGCCCATGATCCGTTACCCGAGTTCAGTTTGAAAATGAATTGGTAATTAAGAATCCGAATTAATTCAGAGATCACTAAGGCAATAAGAGTAAAAATAAATAAAAATCTGATGAAAAAAAATATATTTATATTTCTTCTTATTATAATTTTTTGTTCTTGTGGTTCCATATATGGACAAGGCAATTTATCCAACCGGGATCTTACTGTTTTAGACGAACCAGCCGATAACATGATGCAGAATTATCTGACCCATATTGTGGACAGGCAATTCTCGGCAAGAGATTCTCTGTTGTCATCACTCAAAACCCAAAGCGATTGGGACCAGTGGGCCTCGACGATCCGGGATTCCATGCGTTCATGGACCGGGCCCTTCCCGGAACGCACCCCTTTAAATGCCCGTGTAACGGGCAGGATTGAACGGGAGGATTATGTTATTGAGAAAATTCTTTTCGAGAGCCGTCCCGATTATCTGGTCAGTGCAAATTTGTATTTGCCTAAGGACATTACTTCTCCCCGGCCAGCTCATCTTAACGTAATTGGCCATGCGCAAGTGGGTAAAGCTGACGAAAGGTATCAAAGAATGAGTATAGCGCAGGCAAAGAATGGATTCGTTGTATTAACAATCGACCAGTTGGGACAAGGAGAAAGACAGGTAAGCGACTATGCTTCATGGGGAGGGGCACCTGGAAACACACATCAGATAATAGGTATCAAGGCTTTCTTGAGTGGTACACATGTATTTAATGTTATGGTATGGGATGCCATTCGGGCTGTTGATTATCTGGTTAGCCGGCCGGAAGTTGATGCAGACAAAATTTGCATGACGGGTAGTTCCGGAGGTGGCATGATGACGACATACATCTTGCCTTTCGATGATCGTATTCAAGTTTCCGTGCCCACATGTAATCCAAATACATGGTCGTACCGTGTGCATGCAGGTCTGGCAACAGATCACGAGCAGGTTTTTTTTGGTGCCTTTGAAAGTAGTATAGATCCCCGTGGAGATCCCCTGTTTGCTCACGTACCCAAACCTTTGCTGCTTAACACTACAACCGACGATCATTTGAATCCTACCCGAGGTGTTTGGGATCTTAGTACATGGTTGTATAAAACCTATTCTGCACATGGTGTACCAGAAAAGTTTACTACAACAATGGTTAGGGCAGGGCATGCTTACAATAAGGAGCAACGTGAAATAACCTATTCCTGGATGTTGCGATGGACCGATGGTGATGCATCGGATTTTTGGGAAGGGGATGCCCATTTAGCAGCGGAAGAGGATTTATGGGCTGCAGAAAATGGCAGTGTTTTCAATGAATCAGGGAATAGACAGGACCAGGATTTGGTTTTGGATTATTTAAGTGAAAATAAAGCTCAATGGAAATCTATAACCACACAAGAAGATTTAAATGACCGCAAAAAAAGGATGCCTGATTTGGTCAAAAATGTACTTCATGTGGATTTGGATCATATTCAGGCAAAAGGAGATTTAAAAGTATCGCATGAGGTGGGAGATGTCAAGGTTAACTCCTTTGTGATTGAACCGGAAGAGGGGATTGTACTACCCGGAGTTCTTCTGGAATCTGGGAAAAATAGCATGTCTGATGATATTATATTGTATGTCAGTGAGAATGGTAAATCGGATGTTCTCAGGGAAGAGAAAATTGTAAGCGAAATGCTAGATGAAGGATACAGGATTTGTGCGGTTGATCTGCGGGGTATAGGAGAAACAGCGCCCGACATGGTTGGCAAATTTTGGGATTTTCTGGCGGGTAAACCGATTTTCGGACAAAGAGTCCGGGATGTCTTGACTACCGTTAAATGGTTAAAAGAATCTGATCTCAACGCACGGCATATAAAATTCTGGGGAAAAGGAATGGGATCACTCTATGGAGCTTTTGCCGGAGTGTTGACCAATGATATTGATGAATTTATTCTTGAAGAACCCTTGATATCCTTTGAAAGCGTGGTTCAGGTCAAAGTACCGGAATACAATAATGAGATCATGTTGCCCGGTATCCTGGAAAAATTCGACATGCCCCAGGTTTATCAAGTTCTGAGTCCCCGCCCCGTTTCAATAATAAATCCAAGGCTGGGAGACAAAACCAGTGCCGGGAACTCTGATATTAATAAAATGGATGATTTGATTTTACCGGCTTATAGGGTTACTGAAAGTGAAGATGCCTGGAGTATAAAGA
>JAGXLC010000523.1 GCA_018334875.1 Bacteroidales bacterium
AACCGGCTGTATGTTCCACATAGTTTTCGGCTATGTACTCATCGGCAAGATCCAGTCTGCCTTCGTTGTAAACCTTCATGTCTTTTTCTACCAGGGCTTCGGCTTCTTCCATGGTAAGGCTGTTATTACCTTGTTCATGACTGTGTAAAGCAAAACTGCCCATAATTAAAAGAAACGCGGCCCCGTAAATGATTTTTGGTAAGAATAAGTTTGCTTGTTTCATTTCGTACCTCCTTCCCGGATGAACCGGTTGTTTTTGGGTTATTAATTAGTACCTTACCGGTCAAATTCTTGTTTTTTTTGGCAAAACTTGGCCGGTAAGGTACTGTGGCAAAATATGAAGGGCTAAGATGAAAGTCAAATTTTTTAAAGAGAAATAATACTGGAAATGAGGATCTTTTTATACAAAATTAAACAGCATCCTTGCAAATGATGTATGGATTCAAACATATGGATATCGAGATGTTTTATTTAGAATTATTCTAAATTGGCTGTCAGGATATAATGGAAATTTAGAATGATTCCAGATAACTCGAGCAGGTATCCAGAAAACGGAAATCATCCTCAAAAGTAGGATCATCTTTTCACTTTTAATATAAAAAGGTGCGATACTCCCCTGAATTTTTTCTTCCGAAAAATTGACTTTTTATAGGGTTATTAATATGTTGTCCTAATTTTATAACTTATTAAAATGAAGTACCATGATGCAAATGATCAAAACCATCTCAGGAGGCATAGTGTTATCTATGGCCGTATTGCTATTAACTTGTATTACTGCCTGGTCTCAAGCAGAACCTGACTCTTTGATGAAGCAATCATCTGAGGATAGCCTTTACATTGAAAAACGTGCTGAATTGCTTCGGTACATGCAAAAATTTACAAAGAAGTATGCCGGTGATATGAAGGGTTTTTATGCGTTTGCACAAACAGCAATGGAACCCAGGGCACTGGATGTAAAAACAAAGGAAATGATTGCAATTGGTATTGCCATCGCTGAACGCTGCGATGATTGTATTGCCTATCATACCCATGCCGCGCTTAAAGCCGGGGCAACAGAAAAGGAAATAATGGAAGCCCTTGGCGTAGCCTTATATATGGGTGGTGGTCCTTCACTGGCTTATGCTACCCATGTGTTGAAAGCTATGGATCAATTCAAAGCTATGGAAGAAGAGGGAGACTAATAATATGATGAAATATTTTGGAGGTAAATTATGAAACGTTTCATTGTAATTGTATTGACATTTTCGGTTTTCGTTTTTCTGTTTTGTGGCAGATATGCATTCTGTCAGGATCAGCAAAAAGTTAAAGAAGAAATGGAAAAAGTTATGTGATTTAAAATATAAATTAACCTTCATTATGGAAAGGATTAATGTTTTGTACATAAGCGGATCTCTGGGTTTAGGACATATAACCCGGGATCTTTTAATTGCCAACTATTTAAGAAAGTTACTCCCTGAAGCCGATATAGAATGGTTGGCAGCTAGTCCTGCGACAACTGTATTAGAGGAAGCAGGCGAAAAAATGGTAGAAGGAATTGATCAATATGGTAATGAGACACATTCCGCAGAAAAAGCCGCTAAGGGCTCCCGTCTGAATCTTGCGAACTACGTGATGAAGTCAACAAATGATTGGAAAAAAAACGCAAAATTTTTCTTGGATTTAATTAAATCAAAAAATTATGATCTTGTGATTGGTGATGAAACCTATGAAATCGAGATTGCATTGAGAAAACATTCAGATATGAAAAAGTTTCCCTTTGTCATAATATATGACTTTGTGGGTC
This sequence comes from Bacteroidales bacterium, assembly GCA_018334875.1. Lineage (NCBI taxonomy): Bacteria > Pseudomonadati > Bacteroidota > Bacteroidia > Bacteroidales > Bacteroidales bacterium. The sequence goes on from JAGXLC010000523.1 coordinate 1,784, forward strand.
TGGATTCAATGACATTTAATCCTATAGAACATATTGTGGTGTATTATTGGAATCGGGTATGGTCTAGTGATTCCCGGAAAAAACCTTCATACGATTTGGCGTTGTTTTTAGGGGAACCGGATGATATCCCGGATAAATCTTTTGGTTTCATGTTGCCCAATCGCAGGGACTTTGCAAAAAAAAGGTATACCTTTGTTGGTTACGTTTTATCTTTTGATGTTAACAGCTACTCCAATAAACAAGAAATACGGAAAAAACTTGGATATGGTAACGAACCATTAGTTATTTGTTCCATTGGTGGAACAGCTATTGGGAAAGAATTACTGGAACTTTGTGGAGAGGCATATCTCATTGCAAGGGAGAAAATACCAAATCTCCATTTTGTGTTTGTTACCGGCCCGCGTTTGCCTGCAGAATCAATCAAATTGCCTGAAAGTATCGAAGTACATGAATTCGTGCCACGTCTCTACGAACATTTTGCTGCTTGTGATCTTGCCATTTTACAAGGTGGAAGAACTTCGACAATTGAATTAACTGGATTGAAGAAACCTTTTATCTATTTTCCAATAGAAGGTCATTGTGAACAAGCCAACAATGCCCAAATCTTAACACGACTCGGAGCTGGTTTAAAGTTGAAACTTTCCAGTGCAACGCCCGAATTGCTGGCTGAGAAAGTAATTTCAACAATTGGCACTACTGTTTCTTATCCAGATATTCCTTCTGATGGAGCACAAAAAGCTGCTGAGTCCATTGTTAAGGTATTAAAAGAATATAAACCATCAGCATTGTAATGGATAAACAGT
>JAGXLC010000524.1 GCA_018334875.1 Bacteroidales bacterium
GATAAGTTGGGATGAGGCAATCTTTATTTGTAATCATTGTCAATCCTCATTGGATAAACGGCCAGGATGTCAAAGAACGTAAACAGGCAGCTTTAAAAGCAAGTTTATGGGTCATTGTTATCTGACAACAAAAGTATAACATTCTCCGGTGAAATTCAAAATTTTTTGTGGATTTTTTTGAAGATGGAGGCGAATGCGGGTAAATTATGGCCACGGATGCATGAATGAAGAATTTATGGGTTTTCTGAAAAAGTTGAAAGCTCAATAAATCTGAAATTGACAGGTAATTATTGGGTCACATGGTGATCATTTCTTCCATTTTATAGGTACTTTACCAGCCATAAATTACTGTTGTCTGAGGTTATCCTCATTTCAGCCGGAGTATCTGGCATTCCCCGGGATTATAAGGCACTGTCAGCTTTTTACCATCGACAGAGCGGGTTATGGGGCCGGTATAATCTGTGAAATCGGTTCGTCTTACAAGCACCCGGTCGTTCCGCTTCAACCCGGAAACCACGGACTTCTCCTGGTCGGGTACATTGAAAGTGATGGGCCGGCCATTTTGGATCCACTCGTTGTATTCAAGGGATTGATTGTAGACCTCCTGCAACAAACTCATTTCTGTAGCCAATTCTGCTCTTCTGCACCAGGAAAACAACATATCATGTCCCCGTAAAAGCAAGTGCCAGAGCAATTCTTTATAAGACTGCCGGGTCATTTGTTCCAAACCGGGATCCGGATGCTCCGGGGGAGCTGTGGTATGCCAGTGCACAAATGTAGCTATAGGGATACCGGAAGGAGTGGATTTACCGGCATTGCTTCCTACCTTGAGCATATTATAGAACCAGCGGTAATCGGAACTGTATTCGGGATACCATTTGTATATAGGATACCAGGTATAGGTCACCGGCATGGCCATAGTGAGACCTGATTCTGTAAACTCATCATACCAGGGACGGTATAATGCTTGCTGATCTTTGCGATGAGGCAAATCCGGACGGGGAGATTCAAAATAATCATACCAATACCGCCAGCCATCGTTGGGATAATAAGCATAATTTGAAATTAAGGCCTCCGGAAATTTTTGTAAAACGGGGCCGGTGTAAACTTTTTTAATCAGCTTGCTACGTAAGGAGCGGATTTTGGCCTGAAAAGCTTTGAAGTCTTCTATGTTGGGAATGTTTTCCTGACACCGGACACACCGTCTGGCATGTTCCCATGCCTGATTCCATTCGTGGGGCCCGTCAATTTCCCAGTCTGCTGTGACAATATCTATATCTGCCCCTGCTGCATGGTAAGCTTCTACATAAGCTGCAACCCGGCTTTTGATGACCGGTAATCGTTTATGGAGTGTAAAAGGACATCCCATCGCACGGCCTGCGAAAGAACTGTCGAAAAAAGCTTTTCCTTCTCTGTTTATATGGGCGGTAGATGGGGAGGCATCATAAAATCTGTACAAAATTCGGGTGGCATCCACTGCGACAGGCAGTCCCAACTCTTCCTGAATTTTCGCGATTCGAATGCCTTCCTCGATACGGGATTCTCTTGCTTCACCTTTCTGCCAGAATGTGATCACTCCAACTCCCCGTTTGGCCAATTCCCGGATAACCCACCTGGCGTCATTATTGGAAAGATTGCTCAAATCCCCTACAGAATATTGATACAACAGGGGACGCTCTTGTCTGTCATGACTTAAAGGAGGCAGCGTATCCAGCAGAACACGAATATTGCCGGGAGTATCCTCGGGTATCTTTTGAGAATATGCCCTGTGAAATAATGAACTGCCGCTCCAAAGCAAAATGGATATCAAGAATGCCCCGATAATGGCACGCTTTTTTCTTAAGAATATACCGGCTCTTTCCATAAGCAAATAATTGAAAATATCTCCTTTTATACTTTTTATGATGGACGCATGATTTGCACTTCCAAAATACGATTTAATTTTTGGATTTTCAAGGGGTGTATATTAATTTATACACTACTTCTTCGCTGTTGCTGGTTTAAAGAGCGAAGAGCTAAGAGCTAAGGGCATAGAGCAAAGCGGCTCCGGGTTTTCGGGACCGAGGTCCCGGGATGGATTTAGCATGATTGGGTGCTTATCTTACTATTCGAAACTTGAAACGCACTACGGAAAACTCATTTATTTATTTGGCTTTTTCTTTACTTATATTTAAGTTTGGTTAGTAAATTAATTGAGATTTAAATATGAAAAAGAGAATACATAAACAAAAAAATACCGGAGAAATGATATCCGGCAGTGCGCGGATGAACCGGCGGCATTTTATAGGGGTTAGCGGTGCTGCAACGGCCGCCATCCTTATGGGGCCGGCTTTTTTAACCAGGGCTGTTGCAAGTCCAGGGAAAACTATGAAAAGGAAGGAACCTGCCCGAATTTCAGCCGTATTTTTGTTCCCTCCGAAAGATGTGGTACATGAAGGACGGATGGAAGACGGTTGGTCGGAGCACAACTGGTTTACCTATCCCTCCTATCAATTCAAATACAAACAGCAGCAGGCGAAGTTTACACGGCATATTGAAGATATGGCAAAACAGTTGGGAGTTAAAG
>JAGXLC010000525.1 GCA_018334875.1 Bacteroidales bacterium
AGAAGGATATCGTAAATGGAGAAGTTCATGCACAATGATTTCATTGCGTTTATTTGCACGAGAACTTCTGTATCGAAAATCAAAGCGGCCTTTGCTTGAGCAACTGGCCCATTTATTCTTCATATTCAGAACTCTTGACCTGGCATCAAATTAAAATGTCGCATTTTTAAAAATTAGCTTCAAATTGGTACCGGGGTACAGGGTCTCGGTTTCATTTAATAAGTGGCATACGCTGGCAACAGCCCTGTTATCTCGTTGAGATGACAGGCTGTATAAACTGACAGTAAGTGTGTTCTGCTCATAATCAGGATCTATGTCTGCCTGAGTGGAGATAAGGCTTTTTATTAATGCCCTTATTTCATTTTTGCCCTTTTTATATTCTGAGCCCAGCACATTAGCCATAGCAGTCTCCGCTCTATAGCATATCATTTTAATGATGTTTTGCAGGTGCCTGCTCTCTGTCTTTAATTTATTATACTTTTGATCTTCAGGCATCTGTCCGACAGGTATTTTATAAGGATGCTTTTTTCTCTCAATAATAAGCCGTTTCTCTTCCTCTCGAAGGTTGGTAAGCTCTTCTATGAACTCTTGTTGTTTGGCAATATTTTGAGCCGATTGTTCCTCTAACCCTGTCTTGCTGCTTTCTTCTTCTAAAAGATACAAATTGGACTGCCGGCGACTGATCTTTTCCCTGATTTTTTTCAGCCGGTAGGTTAAATTACTGTACTCCCGGTTAACTACTTTTATATTTTTATCTAATTCATCTACACCATATTGGATGATCCTGTCAATATCGTATTCCTGTCTCATATATCTGAAGAAATTTTCCTGAGACCATCGGGCAAACATATACTGGGCTATCTTCTCGGTAGATAGCTGGTAATTGGTTGTTATTACACTGGTTTGATGTCCACTATCATTGCGCTTTCTTATTTCTCTCATAACTACCCCGTTTAACTCTACCTCCTTCTCACACAAACTCATCTCCGCCTCACCCAGTTCTGTTTCTATCTTATAGGGTTCAAAATCGTCTTCATCCCAGCTGTCTTTTACATTTTTCCTGTAGGTAATCACTGCTATATGATATTGTTTCCATATTTTATCAAAAAATACCGGGCTATAGGCCTCCCGGTCAAAAACCAATGTGTAAAAAGGAGATAAAGCATCTTCTTCTCCATTATTGGCTGGCACTTCTTTGGATTGTTGGAGAGAGTTGAGCCGGGGAATGATCTCTTCTTCCAGGGCTTGTTTTAATTTTTCATTCACCTGGCCGGTAATATAGAAGTAAGGCATACCCTCAGCGTTATTTACCCAGAACTCCACCGTTCCGGGAAGACACAATTTTTGCCGGCTAATATGTTTTTTGCCTAAATTGGCCAAATATCCATGATAAACCTGAACGTGTCCGTCAACATAATATATTTCTACCTCGTCTTTGTCGATCCATTCCTGTGATAAATAAGCACTCCACCTTGATGCCTGCTCTTCTTCGCTTAACTCTTTCAAGACCGAACGAAAACACCTGGCTTCAGGGATACGGTCCAAGCCCAATAATTTGCCCAACTCCCCCGGACTATGATGTTTTAATTGTTCTATATTTTTAATCCGGCACAAATACATGAAAGCTAAGGCAAGAACAATGATATCAAAATTGTAATAGCCTCGCTCACGCTGAGAATAATAAAAACTGTAGCTCAAAAGACCATTGGCCAGTAAAAAGGGCAACAGAAATAAAACCCCTCCGAAAGGAACACTCTGACATGGCTCAAACCTGACAATGTCTGTTACCTGCTCTCCCAAAGCTGCATCGAGGCGGCTTTCAACCCGCGTAGCACCCATTCCTATAAGCTCTGAAGCCAGATAATCGGTAATATTACGTTCTTTGGGCGTGGTGGTCTGAGGGAGATTTACTACTTTTTTTTTAAAACCCCGGAGCGTAAGTGATAACGTATAGCGCTTTCACTTAACCCTGTCTCCTTTGCCACTCTGTAAGCCGAGTAGCCTTGATTTAACAAGTCCTGGGCCTGTTCTTGTTTTTCACTGGTAAATTTATAACACTGGCCTCTTTGATCTTCTCTGTTGAAAAACCATTCTGTGCCTTTATCCCGCAAAGTCTTGGCATAACGTTGGACATTTTTTATGGGGATACCCAGGGCTTTGCTTAATTCACTTGTCTTACACAATTCGTTATTAATCAGGCTGGCCAGGATATAACGGTAGCTGTTTAAATCATTCTTAGCATGACAGTGGATCGGAGACCCGTTATGCAAATAATAAACAAAACCGTCTTTTTGATAAACTCCAACATTAGAATTGATTAATTTTGTATTTTCCGGGAAAATCGGCATCTGCATCTGCATAACTTTTTTCCCGAAAAATACGACATTTTAGTTTGATGTCATAACTCCATAAATCATTGATTATAAAAAACTGGGTCCGGAGCTCTGAAATTAATTCTTATATTTGTCAGAACAATCAGATCTTTTGCATTATGGAGGTGACAAGAACTTTTGATATACTGGAAAGACTGAAACACCAATTCCCCAAAGATGACATCCTTGCCGG
>JAGXLC010000526.1 GCA_018334875.1 Bacteroidales bacterium
ATATTTTATATTGAAAAATAAATTATTGAAGATTTTCGTATATTTGAGTAAATAATATGATGATGCATTCCGTCAAACTTCTCATAAGCGATAAGGTATACGATAAATTCATGTGGCTGCTGAAAAAATTCAGTAAAGATGAAGTACAAATCATTGCTGAAGAAGAAAAGGATTATCACCAAACCAAAAAATATCTCGAAAACGAATTGAAGCAAATGGATAGCGGGGAAGCTAAATTTTATACGTTAGAAGAGGCCGAAAAAAAATTAGAGGTTTTTGGATTCACAAAATATCAAGATCGACCCACCGATTGAAAAATCTTTCCTGAGCATTTTAAGAACTGAAGCAAACAACCCTTTTGACGTTTCTGCAACGCCGTTTACTCCTGTCGGCAGACAGGATCAAGGTTGGCTGGCTCTCCGGCTTGCTTCTTTCTCCAACAGTTTACCCCGCCGACGGCGGGGCTGTTTACTCCCGACCATAGGCGGGACTAGGGTTTCTTGTTAGCCATAGCCTTTTACCCTTTTCCGGTTTCTTCAATATTTTAATGTTTCTGCGAACCCAGACCTTCTTCCCGCCGGTTTGGCGGGACCGAAACGTCGGGGAAATAAAAAAGGGCGACCCAAAAGATCGCCCTTTCCCGTATTCAGTTGTTTTCTTTTTGTTAATGATCGTGCGGATCATCTGGATGGTATGGTTCCATATAGTTGTTTGGGAACAGCAGATCCACACCCGGGGTTACTTCATGTTCATAGGGTGGATTCGGAGCGCCCGGCCCGCCGTCCAGCGTAAAACTGGTTACTGCCGTATGCTTCAGCCATACCACTTTATCGGGGTGAAGCTTACCGTCATCCAATGAAACAAATTCATGGTAATGCACAAAACCCCGGGATGCATAGTGTTTCGCCTTCATCTCAGTCCATTCGTCAATAATACCATGTACCAGATAGAGCAATTCTCCATCCGGTGCATCAGACGACCACCATTGGGGAGTTCCGAAAGGCCCGGTGTTATAATGTTTTCCAACCAGCTTGTCGGGGCCGCTTTGAACCCAATAGTGCCCGGGAACATCAATTGCCCCATCCGGACCATCAGGTGCACCGGCAAAATAGTAATTTTCGCCATAAACATCCACCACCAGGCCGTGCACAAATCCTTCATCCTTACCTGCCGATTTTAACAGGTCATTTTCACTTCCTGCAGATGCCAATTCCTTTCCCTCCGGAGCAAAATCTTTTTTAACGACTGCATCATCCGGTTTTTCACAGGAGCCCAGAACAAACAAGACTCCGATTGCTAACGCCAAAAGGCTTACTTGAATTTTTTTCATGATCATTTTTGTTTTAAATGAATAAAAATATTGAATTGTATTATTTGGACGTTGGGGGGACAGAAACCTTACGTAAAAAATTGAAATATTTTGGAATAAATTCAAATGTCACCCAACAGTTTACCCCGCCGACGGCGGGGCTGTTTACTCCCGACAAAGGCCTCGCTTCATCGGGAAATGCGGGACCGAAGCGTTGAAGAAAAGACCGAAGCCTTGGATAATAATGGGTAAATTATTTAAGTTCTATCAGGTATATCATTTTTTTAGTATTTTCGTTTCTGAAATAAAGTTATTAAAGTTGAATTTTTAATGACTGCAAAGACTAAAAATATATTGAGAAAAACCAAGGAGAAACTGGTCCGTAGATTTGGCGAGGATATAAGGGATGTGATCCTTTTCGGCTCCAGGGCTGAAGGAAATTATTCTGTTTCCTCCGATTACGACATGTTGATTGTTTTAAAAAACAACTATGACTGGAAGTATAAAAATGAAATATTTGATACAATCTTTGAAATTGAATATCAATACGATCTCATAATGGATGTTCATATTGTTACCGAATATGAATTGAAGCATAGTTTAAGAGGTGCGCATCCATTATTTCAAAATGCAATTTCAAATGGTATACACGCATAATGTTAAATGAACCCCAAAGGGAACAACTTATTCAGTATTCTTCAACGCTTAAAGGTCCCGCTGCCGCGGGACGCTGTAAGGTTTCTTTGGACCAAATTTGTCCAGGTGTAGCTATATACCAAATCCTCCGCGGTTTCGGCCAGGCCTGAGACCTTCGTCTCGCCGGTTTCGCGGGACGAAGGCAGGAGGAACCCCGAAGCGTCGGAGAAAACAGGAAAAAGCTGCTGCACTTTTTAAGGTGATTTCCCACCCGTATGCTTTAATGTATTGAATTATAAAATATTTACGTAAATAAATTTTTAAAGCTGATTTCTCCAAATAGATAATTCATACACTTTCAAAAAACTGTACTGCAAAATCAAAAAATTCAATTATTACCTTTATATTCAAATTGAATTCTTTTCTACTTCCTAGTGTATTAACCACTTAATTAGTTTAGTTTTTTTCATGAGTATCTACAAAACGAATTTGCCTGGAGTTTTTTCTTTGCGGTCTCTGCGTGAAATATCTTTTAAAAAGGCTTCACATAAAGGTCGCAAAGATTTTTGAAGCAAAGAGCGCGAAGAATCTTTTTAAAGTTTGAGTAACTATAACAA
>JAGXLC010000527.1 GCA_018334875.1 Bacteroidales bacterium
AGATTCATATGAATTATGCTACATTCTTCCGGGTAAAAATAAAATTCTTGAAGAGAACTGGATCGATTGGGGGCGCCTTCATGACAGCCTCAATACCGGCCTTGACTTTGTAAGCTTTGTTGGAACAGTAGGTTATGAAGACCCTTTTTATCTTGGGGTTATGTATGCAAAAGATTCATCAGCTATGAAAGAAGGCCTGAAAAAATTATGGGGTGAAGGCAAAGCAAAAGCTAGCGCACTGTTGGAAAAGGAAAAACCCTTATACCGGAAAATTGAAATCCTACATGGATGGTATCAAAAGGATTTGTCTTATTGGCCATAAAACGAAATTAAAATGAAAACTCCCTCTATTTATCTTTTAACGGTTATGCTCTTTACCTGTTTCCTCGCCTACCCGGAACCAGGATATACCCAGCATAAGGAAACAAAACAATATCCGGTTCGGGAGATAAGAGACGGAATCTACCTGATCGGTGCTTTCGGTTGCAACATAGCTGTATCCGAAGGATCTGACGGGCTGCTGATCGTCGATTCCGGCCGTAAGGAAAGTGCGGGAACTTTAGATTCCGTATTATTTTATTCTTTTAATCTACCTGTCCGGTATGTGTTAAACACGCATTATCATTACGACCACGCTGGCGGGAACGAGAAATTTGGCAAAGATGGAGCCATTATTGCAGGCCACAGCAACTGTAGAAAACAAATGTCAAAGGAATGGAGCGTCCCGGAAATTGTTGGGATACAATACCCCACCATTCCACCTTATCCTGAGGCTGCCCTGCCAAAAATATGCTTTACCGACTCTCTATCCCTTCATTTCAATGGCGAAACCATTCATGCTTACCATTGTCCCTGTGCCCATTCAGATGCGGATGTAGTGTATCATTTCAAAAATGCCAACGTGGTTCATGCCGGAGATTTTTTCCTTTCCAATGGCTATCCCATTATCGACAATTTTCATGGCGGCTCATTCAAAGGAATTATCCATGCCATAGATCAAGTGCTAAGCATCTGTGATGAACAAACCATCATCATTCCAGGCCATGGCGAATTGTCAGACAAGAAAGGCCTGCTGGAATACCGCACCAAACTGGCAGAAACAGGTAAGCGAATAGAAAAACTTTTCAATGGAGGCAAAACGCTGGAAGAGGTTTTAGAAGCAAACCCGGCCAGAAGCCTTTTCAAAGGAGATCCATCCTGGCTGCCTCCTAAGCTTTTTGTGTATGGGGTATATAGAGATCTATCAAAAATTAAATAAAGAAAATGCCACTAAAACACCAACACACCAAAAACCACAAAAACCACAAAAATAGAGAGCCAGTATTTTTTTAGTGAAATTTCGTGCTTTGGTGTTTTGGTGGCGAAATATTTAATCTTCACACTACTTTATTAAAAAAAGAAATGAAAACACCCACCAACCGCAGAAATTTTCTGAAAAAATCGGCACTGGCCTTGGTCGGTGCCGGATTATTGGGCCAGAAAGGCCTGGCAATTGAACACAAATCACCCCCTGAATCCGAATCTTCCATCAAGGAATACAGGAGGTTGGGACGTACTAATTTTATGGTATCGGATATTGGGTGTGGCACCACCACGATCCAGGATGAAAACTTTCTTCGTGCCATTCTAAAAAGGAGTGTAAACTACCTGGATTCTGCCTACACTTATCAGAAAGGCAATAACGAAAGGATGATCGGTAGGGTCATTAAGGGGATGGAGCGGGAATCTGTTTTTATTACAACCAAGAACTATGTTAAAGCCAACATGAGTTGCGATGATATCATCTCAATGGTTAAAGGAGCCAATAAAAGACTGGATGCCGGATATATAGACTGCTTCCAGATGCATTGCCCGGTTACTGCCAAAGAAGTGAGAAATCCCGCATTCATAAAAGCGATGGAAAAACTAAAAAAGGATGGTATCATTCGATTCTGCGGACTCTCTTGTCATGGTCAGTCCTGGTGGAATAAATCCGAATCTATGCAGGTCATTTTTGATGCAGCCATTGATGAAGGGATATACGACCTTTTTCTTCTTGTTTACAATTATGTACAGAGAGACATGGCCGAATACATTCTGAAAAGGGCCGGAGAAAATGATATAGCAACAACGCTGATGAAAACCGATCCGTTTGGAGGAAACTATGCCATCTATAAAAAAATGATAGATAAACACCTCAATGAGGGCAAGGAAATGACCGAATGGATGAAAATCCTTGATGATAAATTTTCACAGAAACATGAAAAAGCCTTTCGGTTCCTTGGAAAATACGGCCTCGATGGTGATTCGGAAATCCGGGATGCAGCCATCCGTTTTGTCCTGAACAACCCGGATGTCCATTCGGTGATGATCACCTTCCAAAATTATGAAGATATTGATAATTATCTGAAATTATCCGGTCAACGCTTTACATACAAAGAACAGGCAAAGCTTGAGGAAGCCGAAAAACTGATGGGACCCTTCTACTGCAGGCATGCCTGCGGGATATGCGAACCGTCGTGTCCACATCACGTGCCGGTAAACACGATCATGCGGTACAACCATTATTTCACCGCCCAGAGA
>JAGXLC010000528.1 GCA_018334875.1 Bacteroidales bacterium
TTGCTAAATCTCATTTCCTTAAATCTGACTCTGCAATATTGTAAGCTACCAACTTATCGATGAATGACCACAGAATGACTATCGAATATCTCTGCCAACTGTAGCTTTTAGGTTTTGCCAACTGCCTTTTGCTCCCGCAGAATGCGGGACCAACTGTATTGCTAAATCTTATTTCCTTAAATCTGACTCTGCAATATAGTAAGCTGATTTATCCGCCCCCCGGTTCATTCCAGCTCAAACGGCATCTCTCTTAGCAGTTCAATCCTTGTCGGCGTCACCTTGGTCTGCATCGGTATGATCTCTACCCCCTGTTCATAAGCTTCCTTTAGGGTTTCTGAATATTCCGGATCAATTTCCCAGGCCGGTCCGAATATCTCCACATCGGTACGCTGAACCACATACAGCATCACTGCCCGCATGCCTTCATTTTTGACGCGCATCAATGATTGCAGATGCTTTTTTCCCCTCTTGGTAACAGCATCGGGAAACAAACCGTATTTCCCGGATTTCATGGTTACATTCTTTACTTCTACAAAGCACTTTTCATCATCGTTTTCCAGGTACAGATCCAAACGGCTGTCTCCATAAGTCACCTCGCTTTGGACCTGGTCATACCCCTTCAGCCGGTTAATCGCGCCATTTTGTACCGCCTCGTAAGCCAGCTTGTTGGGTACATTGGTGTTGATGCCTACCCAACTGCCCCGTATCTTGATCATCTCCCATGTGAAACGGGTTTTTCGGTTCGGGTCCTTCACCGGTGTCATATATACTTCGGCACCTTCCTGAAGGCAGGTTTTCATTGATCCCGAATTGGTGCAATGGGCAATGACCTTTTGTCCGTTGTCCAGCTCCACATCCGCAAGAAAACGCTTATACCTCCTTATGAGCCTGCCATGTACCAGTCTTTTCTGAAACTTCATGCCTGTATCTTTCTGTTATAAGCTAAGCTTGTCAACAAAAATGAAAGAAAGTTGTTGAGATTCCATTTGATTTATCCAAAAAATTCCAATCTTTATAGCGTTTTATTATCAAAGCAACCGTTATGAAGAACATACTTGGTAACATCATCTGGTTAATATTTGGTGGTTTGGAGACAGCCATCGAGTATTTTATCGGCAGTGTGGTGCTGATGATAACCATCATTGGTATTCCTTTCGGCCTGCAGACCTTGAAGCTCGGGGTGCTGACATTATGGCCTTTCGGACAGCAGGTTTATCACCGGGAGACTTCCTGGGGCTGTTTGAACCTTTTTATGAATGTGCTTTGGTTCATTATAGCAGGAATCTGGATTGGCCTTACCCATATTTTGTTCGGTGCCCTGCTGGCCATAACCATCATAGGCCTGCCTTTTGCACGCCAGCACTTTAAACTGGCCCGTCTTTCAATCCGGCCATTTGGATATGAAGTATATTAACCCGAATTATTCACAAATAATTCTTTCGCTATTGAAAAACCTAGCTTTTTGCTTCAAAATTTTTCGCAAAAAGCTGGTTTTTCTAATGCGGGGTAACCTGGATCCTTCCCGCAAACCATCCCGCATTCATAAACTTTCCCGCTTAAACCAGCGGGATTCGTTTATGAATGATCCAGGTTAAATTCCTTAAAATTTTTTATATTGCTTAAAATTTAAAGAAAACGACTATGAACTATGAACAGTTTATGTTGCCTGTGATCATTGCCAACCTTTTGGCCATTGTGGTCATGTTGCTGTCATATAATTTTCCCCGCTTCATGAGATTGATCTGGGGCCTCATTTTTATTGCCGCCGGAATTGTTAATTTGATTACAGTAGTAAATGCCCCCGGAATCTATGTGGATTCATTCGGTCCTGCTGCTATGGATTTCTATAAGGATATTATATATGGACCGTTCAGTAAGCATCCCGGAGTATATGTTGCAGCGATTTCCGGAGGCCAGATTCTTGTTGGAGCGCTCATCTGGTCAAGGGGCTTCTGGTATTATCTCGGACTTATCGGAGGATTTGTTTTTCTCCTTGCAATAGCTCCGCTTGGTGCAGGATCGGCATTTCCCAGTACGGTTTTTCTCGCCATTGGCCTGATCTTTATGATGCGGAAAAGAAGACGGAAAAGCATATTCGGGTTTTGATGAATTCTTCTTATTTTCGTATCAGTTCAAAAGACCATATGTATTATTGTTGATCTTTATTATATAAAAAACCGGAACTATGTATATAACAGATGTATCAGGAACAACTACTTTGTCAAATGGTGTCAGGATGCCTTATTTTGGCTTAGGCGTTTACAGTATGAACAATGAAGAAGTTACAAGTGCCGTACATCGTGCCCTGGAAACAGGATACAGACTTATTGACACAGCTTCCGTCTATGGGAATGAAGAAGGAGTGGGAAAGGCTGTCCGGGAGAGTGATCTTCCCCGGGAGGAGATCTTTGTCACCAGCAAGGTATGGAACACCGACCAGGGATATGAAAGGACGCTGAAGGCATTCGACAAGAGCATGAACCGACTGGGGCTGGATTATCTTGATCTTTACCTTATTCACTGGCCTGTGTCCGATCTGTACAAAGATACC
>JAGXLC010000529.1 GCA_018334875.1 Bacteroidales bacterium
TGGCGAATTGTTGCTATCGCTATTGGCCTTCTACGAAGGCAGCATTAAAGAATCGGTTGTTGCCAGGTAGCTGAACATAGGTAGACTTTATAGGTTAGGTTCCATAGACGGCGCTGCTCCATGGGGGCACACTTTGTAAACGATGTTTTGCTATAAATCACAATTAAAATCTTGTAAACGATGTAGCGCTATATTAAAGTTAGGCAACGGCTAAAGCCGGCGATCTGGTTTTATCTTCGGTTTCATTTACACTTTAACTTATTGTACTTATCTTATATTTTTTAAATGACCTTGCCTCTTGCCCCGATAAGGGGCATATAGCGATAGAGATGCAACACCCCCGGGTTATTGGGCGCCTCGTCAGAGTGCGCGATAGGTCTTTCGTTAGGTGAATTGTTTCCAAAAGTGTCTGTCGCTGCCGTCCTCTCCGCATGCACCCCGTCTGACCGGTTATCAGATACATGAAATGAAGGCAGAATTGAATGACAAAACCAGCCGATCCACCACCCCTTTGTGATCACGTATGCCGGTCGGACGGGTATATTGGGGATAATGCCTATTCAATCAATCAATAATGTGATATTTATCGGTCCCTCCATTGCGCTCCATTCATATATAGTACCTTATTCAACGATAGCAGTTGGAGCGCTTCATTGGCTGATTTCATCCAACCCCGGGCACTGCCCGGGGCTACTATATTTAACCCTTTCAGGGTTGGGTATTGCAAAAGAGCATAATTCCTCAGATCCATGGCTAATGTGTTCTATATGGTTCAAAAAAATTACCCTCGCTACTCGACTTACACTCTGCATACAACTGAATAGCCATTAATGACAACAAATGACAAATTATTGAGCATAAATAATCTGTATATTTCCCTGCCGCCTGAGATTTTCTGCAATATAGTAAGCTGCTCCCGCAGAATGCGGGACCAACTTCTTCTCTATATTAACTCTTACTTTGAATTTTTGCAGTTCCAATAAATTTTTATGCCCCCTGTAGCTACATCCCTTGCCAACTGCTTTTTGCCAACTGCCAACTGCTTTCCAAGACTCTTCGTCAAACGTATTTTGTGTCAAACCCTCAAACATTCAAATTTTTTTTCGCCACATCCACCTCGATCTCGAACAGCAACTCCTCCCAGCAAACCTTATTTTCGCTGCAGATAAAACTGATCTTTTCATCCAACCCGGCCCTTTTCAGGTAATCGTAAAATGCGTTGCTGTAATTTTTGTCTTTACAGTAGGCATAAGCCCTGACGACATCCTCAAAGGTGAAATTCCGCGATTTCAATATTTCATTCACCACGTTAAAGGTGAGCTCCATTTGCTTTTCAAGGTTGTTTGTATGAAGGATATTTCCGTTGGGACCAATGCTGGCCGTTCCCGATACGGTGATGTAGGAATGATCGCCATTGGCAAACCATATAGCCCGGCTGAAGGAGCTCCCATAGTCCTCTGCTGAACATTGCAAAGGAGAACGCAGCCTTTCAATGGAAAACCGCTTGTTTTTGGGCTTAATGGCTGTAAGTTCCATAGAGGCTTTTGATCCGGCAGGATTGCTCCCTTCGATACCGGTGCTGGCCGGAACCCTTTTGCTGAAAATGTCGTGCTTGTTGAAGAATGCCGTTCTCACCCGGTTAAAGTCCCCGTACCAGTCCAGTATGTCGTCCAGGTAAAACCAGGTGCGGATGGTATCTTCAAAACTCAGATTTAACCGGTTCAGGATGTTTTCCGTAAGGTTTAACAGGTTTTCTGCCTGTTGGGAAGGGGGTAAGTCCGGATCGGAATACAAACCGCCCAGATAGCAGAAATCTGCATCCTCTGTCTGGAAAGCAGAACCCACCGGGAGGCTGTTGTGATAGAGCCTTTGCACCTCAATCCCCGATACCGCCAGAATATAAACCCCGTTGATAAAAGCACCGGTGCAGTTGTCCCCTTCAATCCAGGTAACCGGGAAATCAATGGCTGTGAGAAGCGTTTCAAGTTGTCTGACCGTGTTTTTCTTTTCCGCAAGGGTGCCAAAGAAGGTGGCCCTGATGGGATTTGCCTGATAAGCCTGGAGGTATTCCGCTATTTTTTCTGTAAATGTTTTTGCTGTATCATTTTTTTCCGGTACAAGCTGAATGTGTATTTCCCTGTATGCTTTTTTTGGAATTTCCTTTAATATCTGATGCTTCATACGTCTATTTGTTCGAACCTGAATCCGTTTCTTTAAAATGAAAATAAAACCAGAATGTATTGCTGAACTGGTTGCGCATCTGTTGCCGGCCCAGTGCCTGATTCTGCTGCATTTGCTTATAAGTGGAGAAGTATTGCTTAAAGCGCAGCCTGATTTCTCTTCTTATCGACAGACCGCCCATATCCGGGAGTTCTCCTGCACTGTTTTCGTATGCCAGAGCGGCTTCTTCTACATGAAGGGGGATCCGTTCATATCCCAGTTTTTCCATCCTTTTGATGTGATGCACCAAAGGTTCCACATTCTTATTGAGCAGATACCAGGCCAGTTTGTATTCGAATGCTTTT
>JAGXLC010000530.1 GCA_018334875.1 Bacteroidales bacterium
TTGGAGTATTTTTTGGAACAACTGCACCTGGATTATTTTATTTGAGTCCCGTATAAAAAGCTAAATATTGGCTGATAAGGCGCTCTAATAGATCTCTAAAATTCAATAAATAATTTTCACCCAATTGGCTAAAAATAGCCGAGCCCCTTTTTAGACTAGACTCTCATTTCGTAAAAACGGTATTCTTCAGCTTCTCCGACTTTAATATACCTTCGGCTGATGATCGGGCTGGACTGATTCTCAGGTGTAAATTCTGCTACAAGCAAATATCCGCCGGATTGATCAGGCAGATTAATCGCAACCGGTATATCTTTTCGAATATCAACAGGTAGTTCAACATGAAGTGTCTTTTCTCGGACAATTTCACCATTGTGGTTTAACAACTTAACAAGGGTGGTTCCCCTTACAGGTTTTCTCCTGTCATTGACGCCTGCCAGGTTAAAGTTTAACAGGCTGCCGGGTTTGTGGGGAGATTTGAATTTGGTGTACCTTTCATCTGTAAGGTTTATGAAAACGGCAGCGGGAGCAAATGCATGCTGAAACCAATGCATGGTCGGGCCTGGTTCCAGGTTGGCCACATCATTGATGAACCAGTCGCCGGTAAACCCGTAGTTGTTGGTCAGGTAGCAGAAAGAAAGCACACCGGCATGCTGGCGGATGGAACGCAGCCACTCCGTTTCCAGCTGCAGCCAGTAGGCCTGCAATTTTCGCCTTTCTTCGGGAGTTGCATCTTTCCCGAGATAATAATCATATACATCCACGGTGAGTTTGGCAGGCTTGCCGTTGCGCCACAGCCAGATCCATCCGTACTCATTGACCAGTTGGGCTGCTCCGGATTCAATGCTTTCGATATTGGTCTGGTTGCGGTAATTCAGGTTCCCCAGTGGATAGGGATCTTTTTTGAAATCTTCCATATCAACCCATGGCCTGGGACCTTCGTAAGGGTGGGGTTCATCCATTTCATCGAGGCCTTCTTTAAGCTGTTCTGCAGTCATGTATCCTGCATCCCATATGCGGGTTGGATCCAGTTGCATTAAATCCGGTATGAGCTTGTTGCCTATAAAATCGTTCCAGTTCTCGTTGATGGCATCCCAGATGACAATGCTGGGGTGGTTTCCGTCGCTCCACACCCAGTCGGTATATTCTTTCCGTATCTGCCCATCCCAGCCGTGATCCTGCCAGTATAACCATTCATTCTGAAACATGATGCCATGCTCATCGGCAATGTCATACCAGAAGTCCGGAACAATTCCTACGCAGATACGCATGGCATTCCAGTGCATTTTTTTGGGATGCTCAATGAGTAGCTTTTTCACCCATTCCCTGTCCCATACCAGTGAATCACAGTCCGGATCTTCAAAAAAGCGATGCAGTGTAATGTTGCTCCCGCGGAGAAAGGTCTTTTTGCCGTTGAGGTAAAAATATTTTCCTTTTCGGGTAAAGTCACGCATTCCAAAGTGATCAGAATAGACGTCATTTACCGTATCATCCTTAACTACTTCTACTTTTGCCTCATAAAGAAAAGGATTTTCGGGGGTCCATCCATTTAAACGAGGCATATTGATGCTCGTTTTCACAACGCTCAGATTGTCTCGTTTCGAAATGTCTTTGATGGTTTTTGAAGTGACTTGCTCTCCGGATTCCTTTTCAAAAATATCGATGTTCAAACTGATGGAATCTTCCATCTTGTCTCCATAACCGATCTGCGCCGGATAAAAATTTCTGAGGCGCACCTTGACGGTAACCTTCTTTTCTTCCAGGTTTGGCAGCAACAGCAACCTGTTTACCCTGATTTTTCCGGAGAATGAGAGGAAAACATCGTCCCATATACCCGGGAGATAATGCTCCTTTTCTTTGTCGGTGCTCCCTGCGGCCTGGCTGGGAAGCCAGGTGCGATCGCCAACACGGATCAATATCTCATTTTCCTGCCCGTATTTCAAGGCATGGGTGATGTTGGCTTCAACGGGAGTGTAGCATTCCATTGAAGTGCCGAAATCGTATCCATTGACTACTATTTGTGTTACATACTTGCTCTTCAGAAGGGTGAGCACCGCTTCCTTATCTTCATAGGATTCCGGGATGACCACATTTTTCTTGTACCAGCTGTATTTTGGGGTGTAATCGATGTCATACAGGGAGTGGGTCGTCTCCAGTTTGGTTTTTTCCGGACGTTTGAAGAATTTCTCGTAATCCTTTATTTTTGGTTCGGCCATGTGAATCAAGCCCGGAACGGGTATGCTGCGGCTGAATTGTTCGGGTGGAAAAACCTTTTCAGTTTGTTCAAACTGCCAGGTTCCGTTTAAATTGATGGTTTCCTTGTGCTGTGCACTCAATGGCAAGCTGAAAGCAATAAGAAGGATAAAGATGAGCGTGTGTTTCATGATTTAAAATTTTTAATAAAAATAGAAATTTCTGTCATTTCGTCCAATAGCGTAATAATTATTTGTGAATAATTCGAAATGTATATCCCGATCCTGTTTAAAGCACGCTATTCATTTGCTTTATCGATTGAATTATTTAAG
>JAGXLC010000531.1 GCA_018334875.1 Bacteroidales bacterium
GAGGAGGGAAAGGACCATTTTCACCGGTTAATCCGCCTCCATGTCCTCTGCCATAAGATACGCTGCACCCAACACACCGGCACTGTCGCCCAGTTCCGGTCTGACTAATTCAGTTTCCAGTGTATGATTGAAAACGAACTTTTTTGCCTGAGCTCTGCCATTTGTATATAAGGTATCGATGTTACCTACACCGCCTCCCAAAACCACAATTTCAGGATCCACGATATTGATTGCCCGGGAAATGCCCAGGCCGAAAAAATATTCCAGACGTTCGATGGTTTTTAAAGCATGAACATCATCAGTTTTGCGGCTTCTTTCCTCAATCTCCTTCAATGATCTGTTCTTTCCGGCAAGGGAAGCATAATACTTTTCAAGTGCAGGCCCTGAGATCACCGTTTCAACGCAGCCTGTTTTACCACAGTAGCAGGGTCCACCGGATTTGTCAAGAAAATTATGGCCCCACTCACCGGCTATACCTTGCTCGCCGGTTATAACCCTTCCATTTACAACCAGTCCACCTCCAACGCCGGTGCCCATAATAACACCAAAAATCACTTCAGCATCAGGTTTGATTTTCCTCGCTGCACCAAATCGGGCTTCAGCAAGCGTAAAACAATTGGCATCATTGGCAAGCCTGACAGGGACACCCAGAAGCTGCTCCATATCGTCCTTAAAATATTTCCCAATCAAAAGGGTTGTATTGGCATTTTTAAGGGTACGGGTTGAAGGTTCCATGGTGCCGGGAATGCCTATTCCCACTCCATCGGGTTGCATACCCGTTTCCTCCTGCAGTCTATCCAGCAAATACTCAACCTGTCTGGTCATGTGATCATACCCCTTCTCCTTCTCGGTGGGTATCCGAAGGCGGGAAATAATACGCGGCGGATTGGCAGGCTCCACCACAATGCCTTCAATTTTGGTGCCGCCGAAATCCACTCCCCAAAGAGCATCCCTCCTTCTCATAAGAACAGGATTTACTTTCGTTTTTGCTTGAAATAATCAATGAGCAGGTTGCTGCATTCATCCTCCAGCACACCGGAAAAGAGCTTGGTTTTGGGATGAAGTATATCCAGTTGTTTGCTCAGGAACCCCCTTTTGGTATCTACGGCTCCATAAACAATTCTGGAAATTTGAGTCCAGTAAGCAGCCCCGGCACACATGGGGCAGGGTTCTATAGTTACATAAAGTGTACAATCATTCAGGTATTTGGCACCAAGTTGATTCTCAGCAGCAGTAAAAGCCTGCATTTCGGCATGGGCAGTCACGTCATTAAGGGTCTCCGTGAGATTATGAGCCCGGGCTATAATTTTTTTGTTACAAACGACCACCGCCCCAACCGGCACCTCGTCCCTGACCATGGCTTTTTTCGCTTCCTTAACCGCCTCTTTCATGAAGTATTCGTCGTTCAGCATAGTGCATCCATCCTGCTTTAACACATAATTGTTTGTTGTGAAAAAGAAAGCAAGTTAAACATTCTATTATTAATTCCAAAAAGGTAATTCATATAAACCCCCTTCCGCTCAAAGCCAATTAAATAATTATGCTTAGATTTTTTAATCAAATAAAAAGCCGCCCCAAAACTATGAGACGGCTTTCGTAATAAAATTTTCCCGCTTATTATTCTAATTCACTTGCCATTACAGCTTTCATGTCAAAAGTAAGTTCATCATCACCGTCTCCAACATCTTCATTTTCATTACTAATAGCAGTAACTTTTAAGAAGCCTTTGTGCCCATGTTCTGTAATGAATGCCACAATGTCGCCTTCAACGATTGTTACTTCAGCACTTGTCAAATCAGAGATGTTCTGAATGTCTTCAGCTGTGATATCTTCGTAGGTGTAACTATCAGTGACCACTTCATAGTTTGTTGTATTATCTAATGTGCCACCACCATGAATTTCAACATCGGTTTGATAATCAGGAGACAAAAGCTTAAAGGAAAGTGCTTTTGTTAAACCTTCATGACCAAAAACAATATCAGCTGAATCTTTAATGTTGTTGCTTTCAACATAGTCATAAGAATATCTTACACCATGTTCAACAGAAAAAAGATCTTTTGCCGATCCATCTTTCAAAGCAACTTCCAGAGTTTTATCATTATACTTTGTAACAGCTATGGTATCAATTGCTTTCACATAAAGTTCAAAATCGTAGCTTTCCTGATTGTTCTCGCTATCTGTCACAATCAAGGCCATATCCAGTGTGCTTTCGGCTTCCACTGTATCGGCCAGAACTCCGGTATAAGAATACGTGTCAGAAGACTTATCAGAAAAGTCCTCTGTTTTGGTATCCAGGGTTTTGGTTCCTTTTCTCAGTTCAATCTCTCCCAGTTTTTCGCTGGTGATCACAGAAAACTTCAGTGTCGTTTCCACTCCTGCCTCAACAGAATCCGGAACCGAACTTTCTGAGATGTCAATGGTGGCTTCTGTTGTATCATCTTCCTCACATGCGGTAAAAATCCCTGCTCCTAACAGACCGATCAGGGCAATTCCCAAAAATAATTTGATTCTTTTCAT
>JAGXLC010000532.1 GCA_018334875.1 Bacteroidales bacterium
AATATCGGAGAACCACTGCGGTCTGTACTTTCTGTATAGGGTCATTTAGTTTATTTTATTATATTATTATACAAATTTATACCAATAATTAAAAAGAAATTTCTTCCTATATTGGATAACTTTTGCTCTCGGCCCAACTCCCATCTACCGGACAAATATCGGCATCAATGTTCAATGGCACTACAATCCAAGGCCACTCCCGAGGGAGATCCTCACAGGTGACCCGGCGGATAGTTTTAGCCACATAATCTAATTCATCTGGATTAACATCAGATTGAATGGCATCGTGTATTTGGCCTATCATTCGAGTATCCCACCGCTCCTCCCGCATTATTCGATCAATCTCAGTGAAGGACCAAAGCAGACAATGAAAAGCTGACCCTTGAATGGGATAGTTCAGGACGTTGTTTTTTGACATTATTCCCCGGCATCGGAACCCAGTATACATGTCCACATACCCATTCATTTTGTATCGGTCGTAGGTTGATTCCATATATTCTTTGTGTACGGGAAACATACGGAAAAACTCCTGTTCCACTTTCTGGACGTGCTCAATAAAATCATCCAGCGACCGGATGCCTTTTCTAATGAAATGATCCGAGAGATTTTTGCCATCAAATTCTATTCCCATTCCTTTACGCCAACGACCTTCCGCAGGTAACCCACCCCAATCACACGCAAGGTTTAGGGCACAGGCCTTATACCAACTTCCGTATAGTTCCGGGAAGACGAAACCATTTTTAGCCGCCGATCGCAACATCTTATGTTCAGGGATGGATTTATCAAACCCATCTATCATATACACCTTTTCTGCAATATCCCCGTGAGGGTCAGAGTCCGGGTTCTCACAATACTTGATCATTGCCGGGTCACGGGAGTAACAGGCATTTATATTGAACTCAAGGCCGGAGTAGTCAACCTCCAGCAATTGGTGCCCGGGCCGTGGATATAAAGCTCGCCGGGTTATATTCATGGCCTCCTCGTCCCTTTTGGGAATGTTCTGGAAGTTGGGTTTATCAGAGGACGATCGATAACTACGGACGGTATGGAGATGAAAATTGGGATGAATGTATCCGTTAACTGCTTCCCGCTTGAAGGGTTTCAGATAGGTGCCCTTGATTTTTTCCAGCTTACGGATCTTCAGGATCATATCCAGCTCCGGGACTTTTAGGGCTTTCAGGGCCTCTTCATCCGTACTCCCTTGTCCGGTGTCAGTTCGTTTGGTGGGAGTGTATTTTTTTACCTTATATAGGAAGTTTTGGAGTTGCTGGTCGCTGTGAATGTTCGGGGGCTTCTCTTTCCGCGTATGTTTCCAATGCTTATAAAAATTGGTTGCCTGTAGTTCATCCTGGATCTGGAGGATTTGCCGGTCTATTTCATTGATTTTATTGTCAACATATTCCAGGTCCACCCGGAAACCTTGTTCCTCCGCCCGAGCCAGGGCCAGTGCTCCGTTGTGTAGGAGTTTGTAGGCGTCGGCTGTTTTGAGTTGTTCGATCATAATTTTAAATACTTATAAAGTCTATTTGCCACATAATGTTGTCTCAATGCTATTTCTCTCCAAGGAGTCCATCCCCATTTATCAACTAAATTCTCCCACATATATCTCTTGTAATTACCTGTTTTCTTTACCCTTGTAAATAACCGGGCGAATTCCAAAACTTTATTTTCTTCAAATATCCTTCTGATTTTTTCATTCTTTTTCACATCTTCTGTTATCCAATTAAGTAAATTAGACCTTCTATTTATTAACCATTTCAATTGTTTGTGGTATTCATTTGGATAACCCGAAAAGACCTCATCAAATGCTTTATGACACCATGGACATAGAAATATAATATTCCAAGGTTTGTCAGGGCCACCGAAACATACTGAAGTTATATGACATATTTCTAAATAATCTTTCCATACTTCAAATGATCCTCCATTAGCTATATGTCCAGCGCCTTCTGGTTTAAAAGTCATTTGTTTACACCCAAAGCATTCTGGTTCACCCCAGTCCAATTTAAAATCATTCTCCCAATAGTATAAAATTTCAACAGCTCTGGGATAATTGGACCTTCTTTTTTCTGGAAAAATATTAAATAAATCCTCTGAAGACAATCCTTCGTAATTTTTTGGAATTGTATTTGCTATGCTTTTCTTAGTTATTTTCCCTTCCTTAACTTTATTAAGAAATTCATTGTCTTTCTTATTTTTACATGGGGTATTCATAATTATTTATTTTTAAAAAGGTAGAAAATCGTAACCAATCTCTTCCATCTGTTCCTTCCCGGCTCTCAAGGAACAAATACTATCCCATCCGTTATAAGTCAACAGTTTTTCTTCTCCTCCGGGTTGCTTCAACAATTCGTAGATTTGGTTGAAGGCATTGCCATTCTTTTTGTCCTTTGCTATGAGATAGGGATGTATCTCTGAGTCATAATCCACCACACCAAACCTTTTGTAGACCTCAAATTTCAGACTATTCACTCCCGGGCGATTGTCCAGGGTGTGAGAGGCAAGC
>JAGXLC010000533.1 GCA_018334875.1 Bacteroidales bacterium
TTGCAGCAGAAAGGTCGCTGGCCGTTTCCACCATTGAAGGACACATGGCGCACTGGGTCAGAGAAGGAACTTTGCCGGCGGAGCAATTTGTAAACCAGGATAAGCTGGAGAAGATCATTTATGTAGCAGAACATTTGAATACGACCAAATTAAGTGAGATCAAGGCAAAGCTGGGCGATGAATTTACCTATAGCGATCTGCGCTTTGCCATGGCTCATTACCGGTATAACCAGGAAAAACAGAATGAAAAGGAAAAATAAAGGATATAAAAAAATATCGAATGGCATAGCAGAGGTCATAGTTCAATCCGCATTTAAACCATAATATAGAATACGGGCAAGCCATTGCTTTGGTCTTGCCCGTCAATTCCAGTATCAAGGTAATATACTTGTACACATGGTTAGCCTACCATCTTTGAATGGTGAACCGACAGTTAGCCTGCTTCTTCTACCACCCCACCTTCGGGTTGTATAGAAAAATAAGCTATGATATGAATGATCCATGCAGCAAAAATAACCAGAGTTCCTATAAAAAATGCGACCATTGCAATTGCACCGATGAAATAAAGCAAACCTGCCGTTTTAAATAGCTTAATGCCGGTTTGTTCTGCAAGAGTTGTCAGCGCTTTAAAAATAAAATAGAGTCCGACTATTGATGCCGCAAGTATGATGATGGCTCCGGCAATCGTGGCCCCGCTTCCAAAAATCAGGCTGGTGATTTCGGAAACATTAAATGTCTCCGGATCCTGCAGGGATAAAGAAACAGCCGTTGCTCCAACGGCAATGGCAATAATAATAACCCCGATCAGGTTACCACCTGCATGTACAATGGTACCGGTCAGTGCATTGTTAAAAATACCGGGTTTCTCATATACTTTGGAAAAATAATAATGAGATATCACCAACAGCACCAGGGTGGCTATACCGGCCAGAGCCCCGACTACAGGGATAAGTGCAGCAATGGGTAATAAGATACCCACACGTCCTAAAGTAATGGCTTGTCTTTTCATAATCTGTCTATTTTTAATGTTAACCAATTGGTATGCAAGATAACAATAATATTAAATCAATGCAATAAATGCGTCTTGTTTTTCAATAATATAACTGTAAGCCCTCACAGAAAAGCCAGAAAGAAAGTCTTGACTTACTTTCTTAAAATGATAGCAATTGCTTACCTCCAATTTTTTCACAGAAATTTTCGTTCCTGTTATAACATTTCTATTTTTATATACTTTAAAACTAATGTAGTATGAGTGTATCCAAGGCAAAAGCAAGTGAGCTGTTTCGGAACAATTGCAGTACTGACCCAACGGAAGTTAAGCCATTCGGCGCCGGCAGGTTTTCCGAGACCTTCTACATTCAGGATGAAAAGGAGGGCGAATACATCATGCGGATAGCCCCTTCGGATTCGCTGCTGCAATTGTTCTACGAATACAGAATGATGCGCCAGGAGCCTGAAATCCATGAACGTCTGCTTAACGAGACCACCGTTCCTGTACCTCGAATTATTGCTTACGATTTCAGCCGGACCCTTATTGACAGGGATTATCTGATCATGAACAATCTGCCGGGAAAGCCCCTGAGTGAAGCTTCTCTTTCCAACGAAGCGTTTATCAAAGCATTTAAACAATGGGGCGAATATGTCAGGCAGATCCACTCGCTCACCGAACCCGAAAATCGTTTTGGTTATGTGGGTTCCCACCATCCAATGGAACCGCAGGATACCTGGAAGGAAGCTTTCCGCATCATGTACCGGAAATTGCTGGATGATATCCGTCAGCAAGGGATTTACGATACCGAAACCTATGATATGGCATACCAGCTGCTCGAAGATAATCTGGAAATATTCGACCACTGCCGAACTTCCCGCCTCTGCCACGGCGACCTGTGGGTGACCAACCTGCTGGTAGACGAAAGCGGACAGGTAACCGGTCTCATTGACTTTGACCGCGCCTGCTGGGGCGATATTGAATGGGACCTGGCCATAGCCGAATATTGCGGTGTTACCCGTCCGCCTTTCTGGGAAGGTTATGGCGAAAGAATCAACACCCATACCGGCGATGCCAACATCCGGAGAATGTTCTATCTCCTTTATGAACACCAAAAATACATCATCATCGCCCTGAGCAGCCGCAGGAATGATCCCCAGGGAGCCCAACGCTATGCCAGGGAATCGTTGGAAATTATGCAGCAGTTTAAGCGCTCGGGAGATATAATCCTGTAGATCTTTGGCTCATCTGGTATACAAAAGTTTTATTATAAAGATGAATGGTTTGAAAGTTTGAAAGTTTGAAAGTTTGAAAGTTTGATTGTTTGAATGTTTGATTGTTTGACAGGAGTTATTCTATAGAGTCATGCCCTGGCGTGGCTCGAGATTCACAGATTATTATATTGGTCTAATGGTCATTCAGCTGTAAATTCGATGATCATTCGGTGATAATTCAGTTGTTAATTTGGTGGTCATTCCTTGTCATTTGATTGTATCCCCAGATTATCAAAACCTT